>CAZCON010000160.1:0-4403 GCA_964500085.1 uncultured Lachnospiraceae bacterium | reverse complement strand
TTTCAGATTATGCCAGTCTGCTGGAGGGCATCGGCTTCTCCGTAGACTCTGCGGTGGATCTTCCGAATAAAAAATATGAAAGCGTTTTGCACCTTTCCTATGGCGGTACAAATTATCTTTCCATTGGCGGCATGCTTGACGATTCCAAGCTCTATCTCACGGTTCCGCAGCTGCTAGACGGCAGCGTTTCTGTTAATTTTAGCACGCTTGCCGATGACCTTGCTTCTGACTCCCTGTTAGGAACAAGCATTTCCTCTTTCCTTGACACGGCAGGAATTGAAATTCCAAAGGATTTTTCCTTTGATTTCTTTTCGCAGTTTCCTGACCCGACTGCCCTGACGCTTCCTGTAGAATTCATTGAAGCCTTTGAGGAATTAGATAAAGCGATTGAAATAAACGAGCTGGATGTAAACGAAGCTGACCTTCCTAACAGTGTTTCCGCTAAAAAGGCATATTGCGTCACCATTCCTCAGGACGCTCTTGAGGATTATCTTACCGAGCTTGCCGTTTATGTCGTAAGCCTTGCCGAAAAAAGTATTTCTAATGAGTCCGTCCGCAGCTTACTTCCGGATGACATCACGCTACCGGACAGGACACAGGTTAGCAAAGCCATCGCTTTTCTGGCAGAGCAGCTCGGTGACATCGATATTACCGTAGCTGTCAACAAAAGCGGTTATGTGTGCTATATGGCTTCTGAGCTTGAGATTAAGGATAACACCGTAAAGCTTACCGCATCCTTTGCAGGGGAGAGCTCTCCGTTAGAGGATATGGAATTCAAGCTTTCCACCACGATAAACGGAAAGACTGCCTCCCTGAAATTTAAAGAAAGCTTTGATTCTAAAGAAAAGACCGTAGCCTGCAATGTCCGTCTTTCAATCGCAGACTTTTCGGCAACCATCAAGTCAGAGGGCAAATATACCGATATTGAAAAGGGAAAGAAGTATACCTTTGACCTCAATTATCTCGAATTTGACTGTTCGGAGGACGTTTCCTTTACCGTTTCCGGAAGCACTTATTTCGATGTCACCGGAGACAGCATCCATACACCGGAGGGCAACGAATACGAGCTGCTTCAGATTACACAGGAGGAGCTTTTGACTCTGATAACGGAGGTTTCAACGAACCTAAAGACAGATCCGCTGTTTTCCAGAATCCTTGACCTGATTGGCATAGAATTCTAAGAACCAGATGATATGTTTCATGACTTCGGTTTATGGACACTCTTATAAAACACATACACCATATACCAGGAGGAACTGCCATGAAAGTACTCTTTTACTTACAATTAAAGCGTGCCGCAAAGGCAGTTCCGAAGCTGGTTGCAGGAGCAGCCATACCGCTATTTTTTGCCGGTATGGCTGTTTTTTGGGCTTTCCGGATTCATACAACGCAGACAGAGCAGCTCCTGTCACCGGTTGCACTGGTCAACCATGACTCGGAAGAATACCTCAATGTCATCCTTCCACTGATTACCGATATGGAGGCCTCCGGCAGCTTTTCCTTTGTACGGATGGAAGAGGAGGAAGCCATGACAGCCTTAAACAACGGCTCTGTTTGTGCCGTTCTTCTGTTTCCGAAGCAAATGTTTTCCGGCATTTTAGACTCCACGAATATTCCGGCACGTCTCTATCTTCCCGACGGAGGTTCCTTTTCGTCCCTTTTACTTGCAAAGTTTGCTGAGGCGGGGTCGCTTACTCTCGGTTCTGCACAAGCCGGCGTCTATGCCGCCTCTGACCTGTACCATGAGTACGGGCTGTCCAGCCTTTGTTCTGATATTTACTACGAAATCAATCTGGTGAATTTAAAATACGCTTTAGGCCGTGAGTCCGTATTCTCTACCAATGCCACCACCGCCACCGGCGAGCTTTCCTTGCTCGAATACTATGGCGGTACTCTGGTTCTGTGTCTGTTTCTGTTTTTTGGTGCAGGACTGGGAAGTTTTCTCTGCAACGCGCTTCCAAAAACTCTGGGAGAACAATTCAAAAGAAACGGAATCAGCTCCCTTTGTCTGGAAGCAAGTCTTTATCTGCCATTAGTTCTATTTTATATTGTCACCACTGTTTTTCTGGTTTCCGGCAGTATACCTTTCCGGTCAGAAAATACGTTTTCCGCCGCATCATTTCTGTTCCTGCTTAGTGTTGTTCTCTGTCTTGCCGCCTACACACAGTTCATTTTTTCCCTCTTTCGGGATGTAGGTCGCGGATTTTTAGCTTACACATTTTCAGGTCTCCTTATGATATTTGTGGCAGGCGGCTTTTTGCCGTATGCCTTTTTACCACATATTTTTTCCGTACTCACCCCTTATCTTCCGCTTGGTTCCTGTTTATCAGGATTTCGGAGATTTTTGGCCGGTACGCTGACTACGCAGGATAGTCTGGCACTGCTTGCACACACCGCAGTGTTGCTTCTGCTTCTTACAGCACTGTCCCTTCTTCGCAGAAAGGAGGCAACCACATGAGCTTCCTACGCTTCTTTCTCCTGCAGTTAAAACGAATTGCAAAAAACAAAGCATTTCTCCTACTGCTGCTTTTGTTTCCGGTATGCCTGTTTCTTTTCGCTCAGGCCTTTCGCGCAGAAGAAGATTCCCGCATTCCGGTAGGGCTCTGTATTCAAACGGAGGACGTGCTCGCTGATACCCTTTGCAAAAAGCTGCTTACTGGAAATGATTCTCTCTTCCGCTTCTTCGCCGTTTCCTCTGAAGAAGAGCTGACAAAGCTGGTACAAAGTAATCAGGCCGAATGCGGCTATCTGTTTCATAAGCCTCTGCTTACAGAATTAGACAACCGCCATACCAAAAACCTGATTACGGTACTGGTTTCTGAGCACACTACCTGCAAGGCTGTCCTCAATGAACTGGTTTATGCCAAGCTTTTTGAGGAGTATTCCCTGCACCTGCTTATCGAAACCTTACAGGCCGCAAATCAGCTTCCATTTACCGAATCCGCCGCAAACGCTTTTTTGCTTCCGCCGGTCACAGAGAAAGCCATAAGCGAAGCCTACCGCACCCACCTTTCCGAGGATACCTTTACCTTTGAAATTGTCAGTCTTTCTTCGGAACCGTCGGAGAAAAGCAGCGCCGGTACAGCCTCCACTGTTGTACCGCTGTTTCGCGGCTTTGCCGCCATATTTCTGCTTCTGTGCGGCTTTCTTGGTCTGCTTGCCGTACAAAAGGATTGTAAAAATGGCTTGTATCAGCGCCTGCACGGTGCCGCACAGCCGTTCTGTGCAACGCTCACTATGCTGTCCTATCTGTTACCGGGAGGAGCTTTTTCCCTGCTTGCCTTAAGCGTGTCAGGTAACAGAAAAGGAATCGCAACAGAGCTTTTTGCACTGTTGTGTTATCAGCTCCTGCTGCTTGCCTTTTACGGGTTTTGGGGCCGCCTGCTTCGAAATCATACCATGCTTTGTGCAGCTTTTCCGATGCTGCTGCTTTGTACTTTGGTATTTACGCCGGTTATCGTAGATTTATCTGCCTTTTTCCCATGGATACGGCTGGTTCGCTACGCACTGCCAACTTATTACTATCTACTGTTTTTCTGAGAAAGCACAGCCTCTGTACTCCGTTTTCTCAAAAAATACTGTAACCGCAGACACAAAGAATCCGCCTGCATAATACTAAACTCATCCCATGACAGAAAGGAAGCCCTATGGAACATAAAGTAAATCTCGCAGAAATTTCAGACGGAAAATTGTATACCCTCAACGACATGGTTTCTCTTGGCTGCAACGGCTGCAACGGCCGTGCGTCCTGCTGCCGCTTTGCCGAGGACACCATTACCCTTGACCCTTATGACCTCTATCAGCTTACGGCTGTTACCGGACTTTCCTTCGATGCGCTGTATACGAAGCAGCTTCTTTCTCTTTCTCCCGTAAACGCTCTGCTGCTTCCACACCTGAACTTTTCAAGAACAGGTGCCTGTCCTTTTCTTGCCGAAAACGGCCGCTGCAGCATCCATGCCTATCGTCCGGGACTTTGCCGCCTGTTTCCGCTGGCGCGCTATTTTAAAAATGATGTCCTTTACTATCTTCTCCAGCTTCACGAATGTCCGAATCCGGTCACACCAAAGATAAAGGTAAAAAAATGGATCGGCATTCCGGATGCCGGACAGTATGAACGCTTTCTGCTCCGTTGGAACCGGATTCTTACTGCCACAAAAGCACAGCTTGCAAATGCTTCCGATCATGCAGAGCTTTCTACACACACCACTGCCTTTTTACGCTCCTACTATTTTACTCCTTACGATACTGCAAGAGACTTCTATACACAATTTTGGGAAAGAACCGGAGATTCAAAATAATCATCTTTTCCAATCAAAACAAAAAGACCTACCACACGGTAAGTCCTTTCTCGTTCCTAGCGGAGACGGAGGGATTCGAACCCTCGTGCCCTTGCAGGCAAACTG
>CAZCON010000159.1:0-4421 GCA_964500085.1 uncultured Lachnospiraceae bacterium | reverse complement strand
CATATAGCATATCAAATATATTTTTCTTAATAGAGGCTGCCGTCGGAGTTCCCACTGAATCCTCGCCGCTTGCCGTCCAGTCATACCCCAGAAAACCGCGGCGATTCAGCTCCTGTTGTAATTCCTTCCGAATGGGATTGATATAAGCGCTGTAGCTTCCACCCGGAAACCGAAAAATCGCCGGGCACTCACCAAACACATCTATAAAGTGGGAAGCCAGCTTATCGTAGTCTGTCAGGAAGGAATCCACCGAATGATAAATTTTATCGTATTGATGTGTCTCCGTGTGCATTCCCAGCATATGCCCCTCCTCCAGTGCCCGCTTTGCAATTTCAATCCCATCCTCCGTCAGACGTTCTCCAATCAGAAAAAATGTGGCTTTTGCATTATACTCAGCCAAGGTATCCAGTATTTTTATCGTATTCCGGCTCGGACCATCATCAAAGGTCAGAAATACCACCTTTTCCGGCAGCTTTTCCTCCGTCACCGTCCCTTTTGCGTACAAATACGGATACGCCTCCTTTGTAGCGTTTTCAGACAAGACATTTTCCAGCAGCTCCTCCGTTTCCGCTGTTGTCGTTTGTTCCTCTCTTGCATCCGGCAGCTTCAAGGCTACCATGTTTGCAAGCAGCAAAGCAAGTACCAGCGTCACGCTGCGTACCAGTCTCCGTTTTAACATAAAAAATGCCCCACAGCACTTTGTTACTTCATCTTATGCGCTGTGGGGCTGTACGAATTACATTTCCTTTAAATAGTTCTCATAGCCTATCTTTTCAATTTTTTCCTTCTTTTTCTCTACTCCGGCCTTTAGCTCGTCTTTATATGCCTCAAGCTTTGTCAGCAGGGCTTCATCCGAAACCGCAAGTATTTTTGCTGCAAGAATTCCGGCATTCTGTGCACCGTCAATTGCTACGGTTGCCACCGGTATCCCCGACGGCATCTGAACGATGGAATACAGCGAATCCACACCGCTTAATGTCTTTGTGTGAATCGGCACGCCGATAACCGGAAGTGGAAAAATTGCAGCGCACATTCCCGGAAGATGAGCTGCTCCACCCGCTCCTGCAATGATTACCTTAAACCCTTTTTCCTTTGCCGTCTTCGCATATTCAAAGAAAATATCCGGCATACGATGTGCAGAAATCACCGTCACCTCATAAGATATTCCAAATTTGTCCAACATCTGTGCCGCCTTACTCATAACCGGCAAATCAGAGTCACTGCCCATTACAATACCAACCTGTGCCATACTTTCATCCTTCCTTTTACTTTTTTCCTATCGTATCATACCTGTCTCAAAAATGCAACCAATACACGGATTATTTCCCATCCAGTGCATTATTTAACAATTCTGTTCCGGGCAGTACAAATCTTCCATCACGTATAATCGAAATTTTTCTTCCGTCTCCGCAGACTGCCGTAATCTCACCCAATTCCTCATACGGAATCGTAATATCTGTATGGCAGTGGAAATACGCCTTCGACGGCTCTGTGGTACGCAGTGCCGAGCACTCGTTTTCTCTCGCCACAATTTCCTTGCCGTCCGGATTATAGACCGGATGCTCCTCGCTGTGAGAATAACAGGTATCGCCTACTGCAAAATGCGGACCGGTCTTTTCCGCTATCAGAATCGGAAGCACCTCTGTGATGCCAAACCTGCGTCCCATCCTATAAGCGATGGTATTCGTACCGATGGCAAATTCACCAAGCGGCAGCCAGTCATGATGCTTTAAAAGGTTCTCCTTAAGAAAGCTTTCATTTTCCTCTTTCGTAGAATAGTTTTCACAGGAATAGCTTACGGTTCTTCCATCCTGAAATACAAGCTCCAGATTTTTATATTCCGTACTTCCAAGAAATACACTGGACACATGCAGCGTTCCATTGGTTCCGGCTAATACCGGAGAGGTAAACACCTCGCCTGCCGGAATATTCACATCTGCCGTACAGTTTTCAAAAATTGTCTCCCTTTCCGGATTCTTTAATTCCCAGAGCTGTACCATAATATCCGTATGATTCTCGCCGCATCCGGTCACATGCACTGCCTCTGCCTGATCCAGCGCATCAATGATGCACTGCTGTACTCTGCGGTACACCTCATTATCCAGCTGATTCAAACGGAGCGTTTCCTCAAAAATCTCTGGGAACTGTTCTCCAATAGACGGGAGCGGATAGGCTACAATCGTAAACGAGGTCTGATCTGACGGAATGTAGCGTTCCACAAGCTCGCCAAGCCGCCCTGACGCTTCCACCTTCAGTCGTTGCTGGCGCTTGTCCAGCTGAATTGCTTCCGGCACATTTACCGGAAGCGGCAGACGTTCTCCAAAGGTTTCCTGCACCAGCGGACCGGCATACAGCGAAAGCAGGCTTTTATTTTCTTCATACAAATGCGAAAGCACAGTTTCCTTTTTCACATACCACTGCTTATCCGCAAGCAGTCCCTCGTCATTACGATGATCATAATCATACTGCAGATTCACATTTGTTACGGTATACCCTGCCTTTCGTGCATGGCGGCCTCCCGCCGGAGTACGTACTGCCGTTACCGAAAGTCCTTCCTTTTCCAGTAAAAGAATAACCTCCTTCATCACACGCTCAAACCCAATCGCATAACGCAATCCAACCGTCTGCCCTCTCTCCAGCGGAACCCGCATTACCTCAAAGCCCCGGAGATATCCGCCGACTACATTTTCAGCTGCCGCTTTTATTTTTTCCTCACTAAGACTCTGCAAAAATGCAGCTACCCCCCGCTCATTCTCCGTAATATATTCTCCGTAGCGATACAAATAACGCAGGTCCGAACCGTCCGCCTCCATAATAATATCCTTTGCAAAGGTATATCCGGTATCAAACTGCTCTCTGAAACGCCATTCCGCAAACAATTCCGCATTATCCGTTTCAAAGGAATACAATGCGGTGCGGCATTCCTTAAACGTGTACTCATGAAATTCTTCAAAATAATTATAAAGCTCAATAAAAAGCTCTGTCATCATAACAACGGCAAAAAGATTCTGTTCTGCTGCATAAAAAATCTGCTGATTGATTTTTGCCGCCACATAGGTGAGAAGTCTTCCATACCTCTTTCCAAAAAGTTTTGCCGCATACGCCGGATTGGAAAAGCTTTCGCCGTAGTTTTCCGGCAGAATTTCCGCATACAATTCATCCAGCAATCCCCTGCATTGTTCCTCTGAATATCCGGCAAATACTCCTGTTTTCACCTTTTCTCCATACTCCAGAATCCGCAGAAGCTTTCCTGCCTGTGCTGCAAAATATGGACGATACACCTCCGGCACGGTTTCTTCAGCGCTAATCATTTCCAGACGTTCCCTGCAAAGCGCCAACCGCTCCCTTATTTCCTCTGCTTCCTCCCATTTCTCATTCCAAGCCTCCATCATTTCTTCCTTTCTTCCTGTTTAAAGCCGTATTCCGGTGATATACAGGCAAAATAAAATAATAAATACAAGTCCTGCAAGCAACAGACCCGCAAACGGAAGCCCCGTATAGACATCCTGTTCCTTCAAGCCCTGAAAGGAAAGCCAAAAGGCTGCGGCAGAAGCCGCGGCAAGCAACAGACCTATAATTCCCACTACTGCTCCGGCTGAACCGGCTGCTGCAGCGGAGCTTCCGCAAAGCACACAAAGGGTTATCACGCAGAGCACTGCCAGCGCAAACCCAAGTGTTCCTTTTCTGGAACGCCTTTTGCTATGAAAGCGAATTCCGTCCCGTTCCTTTTTTCGAAACAAAAGCCACTCTTTCACCGCTTCTTCCTCCTTCCAAACAGCAGGGAATAACACCAGTATCCCAATACGCTGCCTATCGTATTCAAAATCAAATCATCCACGTCAAATGCCCCCGTCTTAGAAACCAACTGGACGGATTCCGCACAAAGGCTTAAAAAAAAGCCATACACACATATCCTTCCCGTATTCAGTCTTTGTTCGATGGCAAGCGGCAGTAAAAATCCAAACGGCATAAAGGCCACAATATTTCCGGCAATATTTACCAGTACATAGTAATACCCGACCGTACTAATATTTTCAAGACCGCGACGTATTTCCAAAAATGGTTTTAAATTATAACGGTATCCCATCTCCGCGGTTCTTCCGTAGGCACTGCTGAAAAAAAGAAGATACGCAAGCAGCAAAAGATATGCAAGCAGGAACAAAATAAAAACAATTCGCAGAGTTTCCTTTTTCTTTCCCAACGCATCTCCTCCTTTTCCTATGCTCGGCTGCCATGGCAGACGAGATATAAAATCTGATACCGTTTTCCCGCTTTCTTCAAAAAATCCAGTGCCCGCTGTAGTCTTTCCTCGTCAAAATTCACAAACGGGTCATCTAAAATAAGGAATGGTTCTTCCTCCTCAAACAGCGTGTCTACTAAAGCAAAACGCATGCAAAGACCAATCAGCTCCCGCATACCGG
>CAZCON010000158.1:0-4434 GCA_964500085.1 uncultured Lachnospiraceae bacterium | reverse complement strand
CCCCTATTTCTACCAAACGTTCCATCGTATACGGAACTCTTGCAAACTTCCGGATTGTCACCGCCGGTCCGTCAAGCGCCGCCGGAGGCAGCACAATATTGACACGGGAACCATCCGAAAGTCTTGTATCTGCAATCGGACTTGCTTCATTAACAACCCTGTTTGCTCCCGCCGCCATTTTCTGAATCACATCTCTTAATCGCTCCTCAGAGGAAAACTGCTTTTCCCACAAATACAGCTTTCCTGCCCTCTCATAGAAAATGTGGCTTGGACCATTTACCATTATCTCTGTCACTGTCTCATCCGAAAGCAGCTCCTCTAAAATATCCAAGCCGCGAATCGCATGATATATCTCCGTTTTCAGTCTGCATTTTTCCTCCAGTGGAAGATAATGTCCTCTTCCATATGCCAAAATCACCTGTTCCAGTTCCGCAAGCACCTGCTCATCGGTTAGCTCTTCCGATAAATTTAACCGTTCCAGCGTCTGATTCCGAATCTCCTCCCTGACATCCACGAACAACCTCCTCTCCTCTTTTTACTGCCTCGGCCGCCGACCGGAAAATCCCCACACTCTCCTCACCGCCCGGCAACGGGAACTCTGCCATATGGGAAAGCAGCTCCGCTTCCCCTGCTTCCTTTAACTGCCGTAGAAATTCCGCATACAGCTTATGTCCCTCCTCCGTTTCCCACACCGGAGTCAGTATTACATCACAGCACCGAAGCACCGCAATTCCCGCCGCATCAAACTGCCCCACTGCAATCACTATCGTATCATATTCTGTCTTTGTCTCCAGAAACCGAATCAGACTCTCTATTTCCTCTCTTGTCACCTCACGCAAATCTGTACACCAACGCACCGGCCCGATACGGTGCGCGCCCTCTCCCCTCTGCAAAAGCCGGTCAAACGCCTCCGTAAACGTCTCCTCGCGCTGTTTGACATAAAACAGCAGCTCTGACAGTCCGTCGCCAAACTCCCTTCCATAAATTCCAAAAGGAAGAAATGGAAGATACAGCACCTTTTTTGTCCTCGCAAATCCATTTCCGATTTCTAATGAAAGGCGCTCCATACAAACTCCGCCCGCCGGTGAATAAACACCAAACACCCGAAGCTTTGTTTCTTCTTTTTTGATTTCAAGCAGTCTTTTTTCAATTTCCTTTGCCGACTGGTAGCGATATAAAAAGGAAGCTCCCTGCACCTTCTTCGTTTCGCTGAACCAAAATACCCGAATTTCTGTTTTTAGCAAAAGACCCAGCAATTCTTTTTCAAAACACTCCGCTGCCAAGACCGCATATACTGCTCCGCTCTCCACATAGCCCTTTATCTCCTCCTGTGTTGAAAACACAACCGCGCGATAAGGAAAACCCTGCCTGCCATTTAAATACACCGCAAGGCGCGTTGCATATTCAGGCATATGATCTATAATTACAACTAACTTCTCCAACGGCACCCCCTCTTCCGTCTGTTTTTCATTTTGTGTGGGAAAATTCAATTCCAAAACGGAATCATCTGCTCGATATGAGCTTGATATAATTATCATAGTCCCTTTTAAATTCAAAGTCAATACATCTGGCACAGTTTTTTCTTTTTCGGAAGTTTTACCAATTTTTCATCTTTCTTTTTGTGCGATTCGACAATTTTTACATTTTTTATAATTCACAAAAAGCTGCTCTTTTTCTAGTCTTGATGGCGTTTTCAATCCCAGAAGTTCCCAAATTATTTTTTTGGGTATATTTTTCCAAGCCTTTGTCTATACTTACACTAAAACCGAAAGAAGGGAGTATATTTATGCCAAATTTACTTCGAAAAAAAAAGCCGGTGGAAAATGCTCTTTTAAAAGAGCTGCAGGAGACGCGTCTGGAGCTGGAAACTGCCTACTCCATATTTGAAAATGCAGTAGATCCCGACCTTGTGTCCAGCAGCATTTATCGCATTAACTCCGTCCAGGAGCGTTATCAGTTTTTATTAAAGCAGATTAAAAAAGCGGAAGCCATCTTGCAATCCTCCTAAAAATCTTCTATACTAAAGAGAAACAAACCGGTTTTGTACCACGAAAGCCACGCTTTCGTGTCAAAACCCGAAAGCGAGGCTTCCCATGTCCATCAACCGGTATGACCTAGTTACAAGACATAACCCAAAATTATCTGCGGTGAATCTTCAATCACCGTTGTCTGTCGGCAACGGTGATTTTGTCTATACTGCCGATGTGACCGGCATGCAATCTCTTGTAAAAGAATATTCCGCCGCCTTTCCGCTCTGTACTATGGCACACTGGGGCGTACATACCCTTCCTGCCAATCATCCCCGTTATCATAACGCAGGGCAGGCTTCTCCTCAGGAAACGGGCGCAAGACAGGGGAGCACACCGATTCCTGCGCCATCAGCTCCGGGCGTTTCCTTTACCGCTGCCAAAGACGATACCAAGGCTTCTATGCCAGAGGAAGCATTCTTTTCTGCGCGTACCTCCTTTACTCTCAAAGACCTTAGCCAGACTACCTATCCCTACCTTGACCGTACCGTAAGTTATCCGGTCAACTGTGCACCGGGAGAGGAACCGATTTATACATGGCTGCGGGAAAATCCTCATCGTGCAAATCTTGCATTCATTGGACTTTCCTATAAAGGACAGGCACTCACTCCGGCACAGCTTTCTGATATTTCACAGGAGCTTGCTTTGTATACCGGCGTCATCCACAGCCGCTACCTCTTAAACGGCATTCTCTGTGATGTGGAGACCGTCTGTGACGGTGACACCGATACGATTGCTTTCCGGATACAATCTGCTGCCTTACAAAATGACCTTTCCGTTTTTCTTGCTTTCCCATTTGCGGCACCGGAAAAGGCCGGCGGCGTTTTTCCGGCGATGAAAGAAGCGCATGACGAAACCATTTTATTCCCGGCAGACGAGAAAAAAGCTTTCGGCATGACGCAGCTGCTTACCCTGCGCCGCCATCAAAATGACGATATTTATTACGTCACCGTTTCTGTGGAAAATGGCAGGATAGAACCGAGCACGCTTCCTCATACCTATCTTATCCGTACATTAGGAGAAGAAACCCTTTCTCTTGCCGTTTCCTTCGCAAAGGAAGCGCCTCCGGTTCCACAGGATTTTTCCACTGTTTCCTACCGCAGCGGACTTGTGAAAAAAAGGTTCTGGGAACAGGGCGCCGCCATTGACCTTTCCCGTTGCAAAGACCCGCGGGCAAAGGAGTTGGAGCGTCGCATGATTTTATCCGAATACCTGCTTTCCATCCAGTCCGCAGGCAGTCTTCCGCCACCGGAAACCGGGCTTACCTGCAACAGCTGGTATGGAAAGTTTCATTTGGAAATGCACCCGTGGCATGCGGCATGGCTTCCGCTTTGGGGACACGGGGCGTTATTAGAAAAAAGTCTTTGCTGGTATCAGGCGCATTTGCCAGAAGCAAGAGAGAATGCAAGAAAAAACGGCTTTGCGGGAGCTCGTTGGCCAAAAATGGTAGGGGAGGACGGTATGGATTCTCCGTCCGTCATTGCGCCCCTTCTTATCTGGCAGCAGCCGCATTTAATTTTTATGTGCGAACTTTTGTACCAGGCAGAAAAAAGTAAGAAAAAACAAAAGGAGCTGCTGTTTCGCTACTTTCCTCTATTAAAGGAAACCGCTGACTTCATGGCAGACTTTGCGGTATATGTTCCGGAGCGCGACCGCTACGAACTGTTCGGTCCGATGATTCCGGCACAGGAATGTCACAAGCCGACGGATACCAAAAATCCAACCTTCGAGCTGGAATACTGGTATTACGGATTGAAGACTGCGCTGCATTGGGCAAAGCGGCTAGAATTATGTTTCTCTACTTCCCCTGCCGCATCCGCCCCATGCACCGGACACAGCGCCGAAGCAGCCTTTTCTTTGGACGAAGCTGCACTCCGTAGGTGGAGCGATGTCAGCGAAAAGCTTCTCGTTCCTGCGCCGGATAAAAACGGCTTCTATCCGGCGCACGAAAACTGCCCAGATACCTTTACCCGTTTCAACGAGGATCATCCGTCCATGCTCTGTGCCTACGGGCTTCTTGACACCGGGCGGTTAGAGAAAAAAGTGGCAGCCGCCACCTTACAAAAGGTCGAGAAATGCTGGGACTACAGCTCCCTCTGGGGCTGGGATTTTGCCGTACTTGCCATGACCGCCCTGCGCCTTGGAAATGCAGAGCACGCCCTTTCCCTGCTGCTTTCGGACACACCGAAAAACCGCTATGTAACAAACGGGCACAACAACCAAGAGGGAGACGCGTCGCTGCCGCTTTATTTGCCGGGCAACGGTTCTTTGCTCCTTGCACTTGCCATGTTTGCGGGAGGCTTTCCGGGGGCGGAGACCTGTGCCGGATTTCCGAAAAATGGACTGTGGGAGGATATTCAAATAGAAGGCTTTTATTACAGGTTTTCATCTTGTTTTTTTTACATTT
>CAZCON010000157.1:0-4437 GCA_964500085.1 uncultured Lachnospiraceae bacterium | reverse complement strand
GCAGGCAATAATCTTAGGAAAATCAAGATAGGACATCAAATTCTTTGCATTGATACCGCCGGTCGGCATAAACTTTACCTTCGTATACGGCGCAGCCATTGCCTTAATCTTCGCAATACCGCCGGATGCTTCTGCCGGGAAAAACTTCACAACCTCAAGACCAAGCTCTAATGCCTGCTCAATATCTGTCGGGCTGGAGGTACCCGGAGTAATCGGCACTCCCTTCTCCTGACAATACTTTACAACACGCGGATTTAAGCCAGGGCTAACAATAAACCTTGCGCCTGCTGCCACAGCACGATCCACCTGCTCCGGTGTTAAAACCGTACCGGCACCCACTAACATTTCCGGACACGCAGCGCACATCTGGCGAATTGCCTCCTCTGCAGCATCCGTACGGAACGTCACCTCTGCTACCGGAAGACCGCCTTCACAAAGTGCCTTTGCAAGAGGTGCCGCATTCTTCGCATCATCAATCTTCACTACCGGAATAATCCCAAGCTTCTGAAACTGTGTTAAAACGTCCATCTTTTCTCCTCTTTTCCTCGTTTTATTTCATGGTATCCGCAAAATCCGGTCTTCTTATTCAGCGCCTCTGATTTTGTCTCATCCCATTTTATAATGTTTATTTTGTAATGTAAGTGCTTACATTGCATAGCATAGCAGACTTTGCTGTTTTTTTCAAGTCCAAAAGCGCACTTCTTTATGTCCGTGTAATAAATTTAGATACCAGATTATGCTTATACAGAAAATCCAGAAACGAATTTTCCGCAATCAGCTGCATCGCATTCTGTCCAAACTCAGAACCGGCAAGCATGGTAAGCATCACAAATAAAATCCAGACAAGCAGCACTCCCTCTGCGAGACCTGCCGCAAGACCTGCCGTAGTGTTTAACTGGCGAAGCAGGGGAAGCTTGGCCAGAAGATTCAGCGCATTGCACGCAAACCAGAGTGCAATAATAGCTATTAAAAATGTACACACAAACGCAATCGCGTTAATAATCACATTTGTAATCTGGCGACAAATATATTCATCAAACTTTTCCACCTGCATGGAAACATAATTTTCTTCTGTATTATTTTCCGCCAAAAACTGTTTGATACTTTCCGGAAGCGGAAGCGCTGTGATTAACTCCTTCTGCTTATTTTCTCCCGTCTCCTCTGTCTCTTCCGAAGAAAAATTTACAATTGAAGCGACCTTTTCCTCAAAAAAACCGACTACTCCTTCGTTGTTCTTCATGATTCCGGAAACTACCGGGCTGAACACAACTGCAAGCAGCAGTGCCGCAATGGTAGATACCAGTGAAAACACCATTTTAATCAGCCCTTTTTTAAAGCCAACCCAGCCCATCAGTGCAATTATCGCAATCACCGTAACTAAAATCCAATTCATCCCGAAGCCTCCTTTGTTTAAACCAATTTAATCACCCGCACACGCCTGTTTTCCACAAGATAGTAACGGTTCCCTCCAATTACAAATAAATGCTTTACGCCATTTTCAAAGGTACCCGCATACCGAAGTCCTTTCCCGATTTCATAAATCTCACAGCCCGAATAGCTATAGAGCACCACCTCGTTTTTTGCCGTGTGCATTCCTACATACGGAAAAGTAATTACCCTTTTCATACAGACATTTCCCGACTTATCATACGCTTCAAGCACCTCCTGCCCTTCTCTGTTCTCCGTAAGCATACAAAGGTACTCTCCAAAAGCGATGCTTTTTATTTCGGCAGAAAACTCTTTTTTCTGGATGGATGCCGGTTTTTCTTTCATGGAAAACAATTCCATAACACAGTCTCCCAGCACCACTGCTATATCATTTTCCCAAAACGCAAGCCGCGGCACAAGGCATTCGGAATACTGCACCTGCCCTACCAGATTGCGAATATTGTTCTGTCCTACCTCTCCAAAATTGTAAAACGTAACACTGCTTTCCGGTTCGTCCCCTTCTAACTTCATATAAGAAGTCAGAAGCTTCGTACCATCTGGCGAAAGCGCAATCGTAAGCGGAAATCCATCCCTTGCCACTACGGTTTCAATTTCAGAAAGCACCCTTCCCTCCTTATCGTACATATAGATGTAATCCTTTTTTCCTGCATTCATAAGCACTGCCGTCACACCCTGGCGTGCCACGCAAATCGTTTGAATTTCATAGGGTGTAGTAAAGGTTTTTGTCGTTCCCGTACGATCCGCAAGCAAATACCTCGTCGCTCCGATGTCCGCAATGGCCGTCATATCTCCACAAAAGGCAAAGCTCGGATTCTTCATGGTGCCATATGTAATGTTCCACAAAATCGTTCCGTCTGCCGAAACCGCCTGTGCCCCTTCTGTACCGCAGCGGATCAGTCTTCCGTCCGCTACCGTATAATCTGAAACCTCACTGTTTTCCAGCTCGCGTACCGTCTCATAGCCTGTATACTCTCGGTTTTTCACGGCAAAAAACGCCGCCGCGCCGGCCACACCGACAAGAG
The DNA here is from genome assembly GCA_964500085.1 of uncultured Lachnospiraceae bacterium. GTDB lineage: Bacteria > Bacillota > Clostridia > Lachnospirales > Lachnospiraceae > SIG307. The sequence goes on along the minus strand of CAZCON010000157.1, from coordinate 1,966 downwards.
TCAGTGCCGCTATCACAAATTTTGCCTTTTTCACGCCGTTGTCAACACCTCCATACCAAAAAGAAAAGCACTGCAAGCCACAAGGTTGCATGTGCTTTCTATTACATCATAATACAAACTATCCGCCCCGTCAATCCGAGTTTTCGTAAAATCCATTGGTGTCTCTATACGGTCGCCTTTTCTTCCCCGGTTTCAGGCGAATTTAATGCGTCCGTTTTTGGGAGCTCCGGCGGTTTTCCTGCCGGCAATTCTGTATGGGAATTTCTGTCCTCCCATCTGCCGAAGCCGCCCCCTCCGAAGCCGCCCCCTCCGAAGCCGCCCCCTCCGAAGCCGCCGTTTATACCAAAGCAGGTAACCGTTTCCGTCAAAATTCCCGAATAGCATTCCTCACCATTTACAAACACTGCCACATCCGCATCCTCTGTAAAATCAGCCGAGGAAGCCAGAATATAGCTAAAGCTTTTGGGTACCTCTGTCGAAACCACACTGATTCCGTCTATGGTGACCTCTACCCTGCTTCCGTCTGTCGCTGCAGAGGATAACACCGCCGCAACAGAATACTGACCCGATGTACTGTCCGGCATCTGTGCCATTCACGCGCTTCCGACGCAAATCAGAGTTCCGCCGTTTAACCAAAAGCTGCCATCATAATCCAGTACCCCGTCACCATCGCCAGTCGGTCCATACACCAAAAGCGTACCATCGTTTATGGTAACATTTCCATTGGAATCTATTCCGTCACCTGCTGCATTTACCGTGAGTTTCCCTCCATTTATTACAATTTCACCGGAACCTTCTCCAAAGCGCCCTGCGCCCCATCGTCCAAATGCAGAGCCGTCTGCACCTCCTGCGGCATTTATTCCGTCATCACTCGCCACAATCGTAATATCCCCACCAGACACCGTAATATTCAACGCCTCCAAGCCCTCATAGCTTTGGGTGATTTCCAACACCAAGGCTCCCTCAATAGCAAGCGACTCGTCTGCATGTACTCCGTCATCTCCTGACATAATATGAACCGTCCCGCCGGAAAGCCTGACCTCTTTGTTGCTGTGAACAGCGTCATCGCATGTGTCCAAATCAAACACACCGCCTGTAACCGCAACCAGATTTCCTGCCTTCAGCCCCTTTGTCGAGGCAGTATCACTCTCCTCTCCGGATACCGCAGCCATATCAGAGCCGCCCCATTTTCCCCAGCCCCCGAACTGTCTGCTCTCTGTTTTTACTGACCTTTGCCGCACCGCCGCCACTCTGAATAGAAAAACTGCCATTGTTAATCGTCAATGTATTTTCTGCCTGAATTCCATCGGTTCCTGCATTAAGCAAAAACGTACCGCCATCAATCCAAATATTTCCCAAGGCGGCATCCACATCATTTGTAGCCTTTATGGCATCGGAAACCGACTGCACCTCAAAGCTTCCATCTGCAATATACAAAAAATCCCTTCCTATGATGCCGTCATCCGCGGCATTTATCACAAAGCTGCCGCCAAGAATATAAAGAGAATCCTTCCCCTTGATTGCGTCCCCGTAAGCAGAGGTTACCTTTAACATACCACTTCCGTTTATGACAAGATCATGCTTCGCATAAAGAGTGGCATCCGGCTCATCCTCACCCTCCTCAAATACATACTCTGCGCCGTCTGTCAGCGTATTCACAGAGCCGGATGCCAACGTCAGCGTCACCTTCGCCGCTTTTTTGCAAAACAACGCAGCACCGGTTTCATTATGTACTGTCACATCATTCAGAATCAGATGAACCTCGCTCTCCTGATCCGTGTTGACAAAAATACTGCCGTTGGATAAAGCACCGCTAATTTCATAGGTGCCGGCTTCCTTAATCTTCAAACGGTTACCATCTGCCACACAGCCGTTTCCAGAAATCACAATTCCGGAATCGCTTAACGTCACTGTCGCCGTGCGGGCTGCTGTCTCCGCAGTTTCACTTTTCTTTACTGCCTCCACT
>CAZCON010000156.1:0-4445 GCA_964500085.1 uncultured Lachnospiraceae bacterium | reverse complement strand
ATAATATAGCATGCGAACAAAGGTTTGTCAATAGGCTTTCTGCATTTTTTCGAACAAAGGTTTGACAAACAGGCGTTCCTGTGTTATACTATCTCTAACGATTTGAGTATTTATGAGCAGGAGGTATTCTATGAGCTATGGTAAAATTACTGCAAAGCAGCAGGAAATTTTAGATTTTATGAAAGAACGTATTTTAAATAAGGGATATCCGCCGGCTGTACGCGAGATTTGTGAGGCAGTGAATTTAAAGTCCACCTCCTCTGTACATGCCCATCTGGAAAGTCTTGAAAAAAATGGTTATATACGCCGCGATCCGGCAAAGCCGCGTGCCATTGAGATTGTTGACGATAGCTTTAATATTACACGCCGTGAAATGGCATATATTCCGGTGGTTGGTACAGTGACGGCCGGTCAGCCCATCTTAGCAGTAGAAAACATCGAGTCCTACTTCCCGGTTCCGACAGAATATCTGCCGAACGCAGAAATCTTTATGCTTCACGTAAAGGGCGAAAGCATGATCAATGCAGGTATCTTTGACGGAGATCAGATTCTTGTAAAAAAGCAAAACTATGCACGCAACGGCGATTTCGTGGTTGCTCTTATTGAAGATTCTGTCACGGTGAAGACCTTCTATAAGGAAGACGGCTTCTATCGCCTTCAGCCGGAAAATGACACTATGGATCCGATTATTGTAAACGAAGTAGAGATTCTCGGTAAGGTCATCGGATTGTTCCGTATGTTCTAATGCACCGTTTAAAATTAACCATATCCCAATGATACAGGATGGCTCTTTACCTTGCACAGAAGAAATATGCACGCGCAGGCGGCTGTGGTTAAGCTTTTTTCGATGCAGCAGAAATTTCAGGCAAGCGGTATCGTTATGTTCAGAACGGTGTATCAGGAGCCGAATCCGTTTTTTGCTTCCGTATATATTAAAAGGAGAAGGCTCCCTGCGGTTCCTTCTCCTTTTAGAATTTGACCTTTTAATTCAAAAACCAATGTTTTCTATAAACTCTCCGGCGTGATTTCCTTACCGTCTCTCCAGATGCGCTCCAAATCATAAAACAGCCGGTCTTCTCTGGAAAAAATGTGAATCACGACATCATTAAAGTCCATCAGAATCCAGCCGGAGGAACGAATCCCCTCCACACGTTCAGAACGGTGTATCAGGAGCCGAATCCGTTTTTTGCTTCCGTATATATTAAAAGGAGAAGGCTCCCTGCGGTTCCTTCTCCTTTTAGAATTTGACCTTTTAATTCAAAAACCAATGTTTTCTATAAACTCTCCGGCGTGATTTCCTTACCGTCTCTCCAGATGCGCTCCAAATCATAAAACAGCCGGTCTTCTCTGGAAAAAATGTGAATCACGACATCATTAAAGTCCATCAGAATCCAGCCGGAGGAACGAATCCCCTCCACACGTTCCGGGTGGATTTTGTGTTTTGCAAGCAGGTCGGTTACTTCGTCCACCATTGCCTCTACCTGTGAAGAATTCGTACCGTTTGCAATAACAAAATAGTCGGCGATGACAGAAATAGCAGAAATATCAATAATCTTAATATCCTCTGCTTTTTTATCATCCAGCGCCTTATAGGCAATTTTTACAATTTCCTTTGCTTTATCGCTCATATGAATTTCCTCCGTTTTTTATCAAATTAAAAAAGAAACATCTGAAGTAAAGCTTCTTATTTATTCTTCATATTTTACCCTGTATTCTTCATAGGTCTCTGCTGTAGTCATGTCCATCTCCTGCCCGACTTCATGAAGATATCGTATCGTATTCTTTAACGCCAGATATACCGCCTTATCAATATCTTCAAATGCCGTCTGCCGGATTTCGTTTAAACAAGGCGAGGTCGGCTGTGTCCGAAACGGCTCCAGATAATCTGCAAGAAATATTATCTTTTCCAACGTCGTCATTCCGGGGCGTCCTGTTGTATGATAGGAAATGGCAGAAAGGATTTCCGCATCTGTAATGAAATAGTGCTTTCTGGCATAATAGGAGCCAAGCTTTCCGTGCAGCAAAAAACCATTTCTGCGTTCAACAGCTGTCACTGGAACGGAATATTGATCACAATCCGCTACCAGCTGCTCATCCGTATAAGCCTTGGCACAGTCGTGTAAAATTCCGGCAAGCAATGCGCGTTCCGGATTGTAACCGAGCGAAACGGCATAGGCTGCCGCAAGGTGAGCCACTGCCACAGAATGCAGGTATCGCTTACGTGGCAGTATTCGCTGCATTTCTGCGTCCAATTCCGCATAGGTTACTTTATCATAAAGGCAATGTTCCTGCAAATAAGAAAAAACCTCTGCCGGTAAAAAAGCTTTTACCCGTATTGCTTCCCCTGTATAGAACGCCTCCCGGATTTCCCTAGATGAAATCGGATAATCCGGTAACAGCACCGTTCCAAGCTCTGCGTTTGGAAACTGCTTTTGCAGTTTCTCAGCCGCCTGCTCTACACGCGCAGCTTCAAGCCCTGCTCTTCCTGCAGCAAGCAGTGTACAAAGCTCCAGTATCCGCTCCGGCCGCCGCCACTTCAAAAAATCCACCAGAGAATCCCCGCCGATAATAAAGTAAAATCTTACATCGGGGTACTCCTTTGTCAAAAGCTCCAGTGTATCTGCGGTGTAGGTCAGACCCTCTCTCTTTACTTCGTAATCAGAAACGATAAAGCGCTTATTTGCCTTTGCCGCAAGATTTGTCAGAGTAAGACGCTCCTTTTCGGAAAGCATGGCAAAATGGGATTTGTGCGGCGGAAGCTTGGAGGGCATAAACCACACCTCCTCAAGACCGTATTGCTCCATTGCTGCCATACCTAAGGCTAAATGACCGTTATGAATCGGGTTAAAAGTCCCGCCCAGAATTCCGATTTTTTTCATATACCGCTCCGTTCTGCCGCGCAACCGCAGACTTCGATCCGCAGCGTGGAATTTATTACCATAAAATTACTTTGGAAGAACGATTTTTCGTTTTTCCGGCTGCCGTGCCTCACGATAAAGTACAATTTTCTTTCCGATAACCTGTACCACCTCTGCGTCAGTGTTTTCGCCAATGGCGAATGCCAGCTCTTTCGGATCCTCCATGCAATTTTTCAGCACGGAAATTTTAATCAGTTCTCTTGCCTCAAGTGCCTCTTCCACACTTTCCAAATATTCGGTTGTAAGCCCACCCTTGCCGATTTGAAAAATCGGTTCAATGTTCATGGCAAGTCCTTTTAAATATGCTCTCTGTTTTGTCGTCATGGTATCCTCGCTTATTTATAGTAATCAAATTGCAGACCGTACATACGCACCGTATCGCCATCCTTAATGCCAAGTGCTTCCAATTCATCCAGAATACCGTTGTTTTTCAGGAAATTCTGGAAAAATTCAAATCCCTTTTCAGAATCAATATTTGTGTAACCAAGCATTTTTTCAATGCGCGGTCCCTCTACCACATACAGCCTGTCTTTTTCATCATATTCCACCGTATACGGCTCATTCGGAAGTGTTAATGTATCCAAAGAAAATTCTCGCTCAAACACAACCGGTTCTTCCTTGGTTTCCTTTAGCAATTCTGCCACGGCGTACAGCAATTCCTTTACCCCTTTGCCACTGACTGCTGAAATAGAATAAATCGGAATACTTTCTGCCGCGAAAGCCTCCTGCAAGCGTGCCACCGCTTCTTCTGCCTCTTCCGGAAGCATAACATCCGTTTTGTTTGCCGCAATAATCTGCGGTTTTTTTGCCAGAGCCGGGTCATATGCCGCAAGTTCAGCATTGATTGTCTTAATATCCTCTACCGGATCCCGTCCCTCTGTAGAAGCTACATCCACTACATGAATTATCACACGGGTACGCTCCACATGGCGCAAAAACTCATGTCCAAGACCAATTCCCTCAGAAGCGCCCTCAATCAGTCCCGGAATATCCGCAATAACGAAGCCGTTTCCGTTTTCCATATCGACCACACCGAGGTTTGGGTTCAAGGTAGTAAAATGATAATTTGCAATCTTTGGACGTGCATTGGTAACACGGGATAACAGAGTGGATTTTCCTACATTTGGAAAGCCAACCAGTCCTACATCTGCAATGACCTTAAGCTCCAGAATAACATTCAGCTCCTGTGCATCCTGTCCTGGCTGTGCATATTTTGGCACCTGCATGGTTGCTGTGGCATAATGTTGGTTCCCTTTGCCGCCTCTTCCGCCCCGCAGCACTATCTCACGGCGGTTGTCATGAGACATATCGGTGATGACCTTGCCGGTTTCCTTTTCCTTGATTACAGTTCCCTCTGGTACTTTTAAAATTTTATCAGCTCCATTTTTTCCGGTACAACGGTTGGTTCCGCCGTTTTCTCCGTCCTCTGCACAGTATTTACGGATAAAGCGGTAGTCAGCAAGGGTATTCAAGCCCTCATCCACTTCAAAAATAATATCGCCGCCTTTTCCGCCATCACCACCGTTC
>CAZCON010000155.1:0-4508 GCA_964500085.1 uncultured Lachnospiraceae bacterium | reverse complement strand
ACGTTCCACTATGGATGGAACACCGCTTTCATCAAGAAAGGAGACAAGAGCTTCTCCTACACCCAGCTCCATAATAGCCTCGGTGGTATCAAACGCCGGATTCTGCCGGAAGGTTTGTGCAGCGGTACGTACAGCCTTTTGCTCTGCCGGAGTATAGGCGCGGAGTGCATGCTGAATGCGGTTGCCAAGCTGGGCAAGCACCTCATCCGGAATGTCGCTTGGACTTTGGGAGATGAAGTAAACGCCGACGCCCTTGGAGCGAATCAGCTTGACGACCTGTTCGATTTTCTGATTCAGTGTCTTAGGCATGTCACGGAACAGCAGGTGCGCTTCGTCGAAAAAGAAAACAAGCCTTGGTTTGTCGGCATCACCAATCTCAGGAAGCTGTTCAAACAGTTCAGTCAGCATCCAGAGCAGAAAGGTGGCATAAAGGAGTGGGGATTGTACCAGCTCTGTACTATCCAGAATATTAATCATGCCCTTGCCGGTTTCATCGGTGGTAATCCAGTCCATCAGGTCAAGCGCGGGTTCGCCGAAGAACAAATCGCCGCCCTGACTTTCTAATGCCAGAAGTGAACGCTGAATTGCACCGGCACTTTGAGGGGAAATGTTTCCATAGGTCAGAGTATATTCATCGCGATGCTCGCTGACGTAGTTGAGCATTGCTTTTAAATCTTTTAGGTCAATGAGCAGAAGACCATTGTCGTCTGCAACGCGGAATACAATGTTTAATACACCCTCCTGTACGGCGGTAAGACCGAGAAGTCGCGAGAGCAGAATGGGTCCCATTTCAGAAACGGTGGTACGTACCGGATGACCATGTTTACCGAAAATGTCAAAAAAGCGTGTCGGAAAGGAGGTGTAGCTCCAGTCATCAATGCCAAATTTTGCGATGCGCTTTGACATATCCTCGCTTTCTCTGCCAGGCAGGCACATACCGGAAAGGTCGCCCTTGATATCGGCTAAAAACACCGGAACACCAAGATTTGAAAAGGCCTCTGCCAGAACCTTTAAGGTAATGGTTTTTCCTGTACCGGTGGCACCGGCAATCAGACCGTGGCGGTTTGCCATACGGGGAGACAGGTATTGTGGTGTGTCGTTTTTGGATATCCAGATTTTTCCGTCTTTTATCATAATAGTTCCTCCAGCTTTTTCTCTTACTAAAGTATAGGTGAAATGTAAGAAAAAGTCAATGGGAGGCGGGAAAAGAAATAAGAGGCGAAGAATTGCAAATCAAAGTGCACGACGGACAAAGACTGCGGGAAAATTTGTCGGAAAAGAGTGAAAAAAGGTTGCAAAACAGACTTGTAAGAGGTACACTGTAAAAGGTAAAAACAGCTTTTAATTTTGGAAAGGTATTCGGATTCACTCGGATTACAAGGGATAAGGTATGAGCTCAAACAAAAATGTCAAGGGGCAGGAAAAGAAAACGAAACGAAGAGACGAGAATGATACGGCATGGTATGCGAAAACAGTGGCGTTTCTTAAAGTATGGATAAGAAAGCTGCTTACTTTTGTTGTGAAGGCGTGGCAGGGGGCACAAAAAGAAACAAGACATTTTATGAAAATTGTGTCAGCGGCCGGTGTGCTGCTGTTACTGACAGTAGTGATTCTTATGATACGTCTGCATGGAGTGCGGGAGGAGCTGGAAACGGTACAGGCAATGTCGGCAAGCTTACAGCTGGAACTGGAAACAGTACAGAGGAGCGCTGAATCGGGAGAGTCCCAGACGGGGGACAGGGTGTCTCCGTCGGTTACTGTGCCACCGACGGTTACCGGAACGCCAACGATGATACCGACCCCTACGCTGACTCCTGAGGTGGCAGTAAAAAAGCATGTAGTTTGTGTAGATGCCGGTCATGGAGACTGGGATGGAGGAGCGGTTCTGCGTGATGAGAACGGTTCTGAAATGCGGCTTGAAAAGGAGGATAATCTCTGGATGGCACAGAACTTCCGAGAGGCACTGGAAGCTTATGGGGTCGAAGTGATTATGACAAGAGAAACGGACGAGTTTCTGGAGCTTTCAGAACGAACCGGTATTGCCAATGCGGCAAATGTGGAGGTGCTGCTTTCATTTCATAGGAATTCCTACAACGCAGAGGGAGAAGTATCAGAAAATGAGATCGGAGGCACGGAAATTTGGGTACATAACAGTAAGCCGGTGGAAGCAGTGAATCTGGCAACGGAGCTGTTAAATGCGCTTACCGAGGTAGGTGGAATGAAAAACCGTGGAGTAAAGTATGGCACAATGACCGGAAACAATGAAAACTATGCCATTAACAGAGAAGCGGATATGACCAGCATGATTATTGAGCTTGGATTTATCACAAATCCGGCAGATAATGATGCGTATGATGCTTACGGACAGGCCTATGCCGAGGCGATGGCAGAGGTTGTGTATGAGTGGCTGGAAGCACAGGAACAATAAGATGGCAGAAAAGCTCTTGCAATTTTTCTAATATCAGGTAAAATATATACTAGCGGATTATGCAAAAAAAGATATAGCGGAAAGGAACAAAACCATGATACAGGCAAGTAATGTTACATTGCGCCTCGGAAAGAGGGCATTGTTTGAGGATGTTAATATTAAGTTTACAGAGGGAAACTGTTATGGCTTAATTGGAGCAAATGGAGCCGGAAAGTCCACCTTTTTAAAAATTCTGACCGGACAGCTGGAGCCGTCCAAGGGGGAAATCATCATTACTCCGGGGCAGCGGCTTTCCTTTCTACAGCAGGATCACTTTAAGTATGACGCTTTTCCGGTGCTGGATACCGTTATTATGGGAAATCAGCGTTTGTATGATATCATGAAGGAGAAGGATGCCATTTACGCAAAGGAGGATTTTTCCGAGGAGGATGGCATGAAGGCGAGTGAGCTGGAGGCAGAGTTCGCTGTCTTAAACGGTTGGGAAGCAGAATCCGATGCAGCGACCCTTTTAAATGGTCTTGGTATCGAAACAGAACTTCATTATAAGAGGATGAGTGAGTTAAAGGGCAGTGAAAAGGTGAAGGTTTTACTTGCACAGGCATTGTTTGGAAATCCGGATATTCTTCTGCTTGACGAGCCGACGAACCACTTGGATTTAGAAGCAATCCGCTGGTTGGAGGAGTTTTTGATTAACTTTGATAATACGGTAATCGTGGTTTCCCATGACCGTTATTTCCTCAATAAGGTTTGTACGCATATTGCGGATATTGACTATGCTAAGATTCAGCTTTATGCAGGTAACTATGACTTCTGGTATGAATCCTCCCAGCTGATGATTAAGCAGATGAAGGAAGCGAACAAGAAGAAGGAAGAAAAGATTAAGGAGCTGCAGGAGTTTATTCAGCGTTTCTCGGCAAACGCATCCAAATCCAAGCAGGCTACGTCCCGTAAGAGGGCGCTGGAAAAGATTGAGCTGGATGAAATTCGCCCGTCCTCCAGAAAATATCCGTATATTGACTTCAGACCAAGCCGTGAAATCGGTAATGAGGTACTGACGGTAACAAATCTTACAAAAACCATTGACGGTGTGAAGGTATTGGACAATCTTTCCTTTATTGTAGGAAGAGAGGACAAGATCGCGTTTGTGGGTGCGAATACCCTTGCGATTACCACCTTATTTAAAATATTGTCCGGTGAGCTGGAACCGGATTCCGGCAGCTATAAGTGGGGAATTACGACCAGTCAGGCATATTTCCCGAAGGATAATACAAAGGAGTTTGCGTCGGAGCTTTCTATTGTAGACTGGCTGATGCCGTATTCTCCGGAAAAGGATGTAACGTATGTGCGTGGCTTTATGGGACGTATGCTGTTTGCCGGAGAAGAGGGCGTAAAGAAAGTAAATGTGCTTTCCGGTGGAGAGCGTGTGCGCGTCATGCTGTCTAAGATGATGCTTATGGCAACAAACGTACTTCTGATGGATGAACCGACCAACCATTTGGATATGGAATCCATTACGGCGTTAAATAACGGTTTGATTAAGTATCCGGGTGTGATTTTATTTACCTCGCAGGACCACCAGTTTATTCAAACCATTGCAAATCGTATTATTGAGCTTCTCCCGAATGGCAGCATGATTGATAAGGTTTCCACTTATGACGAGTATCTGGACAGCGATGAGATGGCAAGAAAACGTCAGGTGCTTCAGGTAAAAGCGGAGGAAGAGGTTCAGGACGAAGAAGAATAGTATTGTTCCGGAGGGGACAGAGAACGGAGGGTGTTTTGAAAGACACAGACGGACTGTGGCAGGGAATGTTTGGAGGAATGTCCGGGGTATGGAAGCGGACAGACCTGTTCTATTTTCAAGCTGTGGCAGAGGGTGCAGAAAAGTGCACTCTTTTGCTGTTTACAAAGGAAAAGGCAGAGCCGGAAAAACGGATTCAGATGATCCGTATCGGAAACAGTGCGGTATTTTATGCCGAGGTACCGGAAACGGAAGTAAAATCCTGTGAAACCTATTTGTTTGAACGGGAGAACGGCAGTTTCCCCGACAGCTATGCAAGAAGCGTCCGGGGAAGAGAGA
>CAZCON010000154.1:0-4511 GCA_964500085.1 uncultured Lachnospiraceae bacterium | reverse complement strand
ACTGCAAAGGGAATTCAGTCCATACAAAAGCACGGCAACCGTGAAATCAAGTCCTTACAGCAGCTTCATGGCGAGATTAAGGATAAGTAAACTTACACTTAGGTTTCTATAAAAAGTGCAGCCACTCTTCCGATTGTAACATCGTAGGAGTGGCTGCACTTTTTCATGGCGAGGTTTTACTCAATCAACGTAAAAATTCCATTATACTTTCACTATTTTTTCACTATTTTCAATCCCCATTGATAAGCCCTCCATTTTATATTTCAAAATCCGGAATAACGCCATTTTTTACGCACCTTATAATATTTAGGGCTTCCCCTTTTGCTCTTTCCACTCCCTTTGGCGTATTCATCCAATTATCACGATTTCACCAATAATACCTTTTTTACATTATTCAGCCAAAAAGTACGCTGCAATTCCACCATCGCACAAAGTATGTTTTCGACTGTACTTTGTGACGTGTTTTCTACGATTATATTTTCCTTAGGAATTCCACATTCGGTCACTCTCTTATACATATGCTCCGCTTCACGATATTCTCCGTCTGGAAACTTTCGTAATGCTCCACCACATAGCATTATTTTTTTCGCTCTTCCTGCATTATACGCATTGACCGCTACGGGAATTCTGTATTTTGTTGCCTTTATGCTCCCCAAAACGATAATACAATCAACATTTTCTCCTGTATCTTCTATGCCTTCAAATAATACTCTGTCGATGATTTCATTGGTTAAATCATGCTCCGTTATTTTTGATACCCACATGTTTCTTTTGCTCCAAATTCCGAGTTATGAAACTCTTTCTATTATTCCATCCTCTTGCCCTTCGTCAAGAAGCATCCCTCGCTCAAAAAGCTCGGTCATTCAAATTTGTCTCTCCGTGAAATGCACCTGCTTACTGGAATTTTCCCCCTCTAAATCAACCTCTATTTTGTACACATCCTCAATCAGTATATAATTCGCATTATGTGCAATCGCAAGCTCCAAGACTTTCCTATTATCTTCTATTACCGTTTCTAAAGTACAGGAATCATCCTCCATACGATTTTCTATTACGCTTGCATAGCCTTTTATATCCGCAAAGTGATTTCTTATATACGCCTCGCTCATTACAAGACAATAATATCGAATCTTGTCAAGATATTCCTGTGCAAAATCTTTTTCCCAGTCAAAGGGAATGTAGCATCCTTCGACAATCAAATTTTGCTTATTTTCTATCGCAGTCTTAATCATTTCACGAACAATCGGCCACAAATATGCTGTTAGCTCTGACGCAGCACTTGTTGGGGTAAGTTTTGTGTTACCACTTCGTATTAGCCCCATTTTCAAATGGTCTATTGTAAAATATGGAAATTTATATTTTTCCAGCAATTTCTGCGCCAACGCTGTTTTTCCTGTATGTGATGCTCCTGCTATTAAAACTATCACTCTTTTTCACCTCATGCGATTTGTTCCGGTATCTTGGGTATCTCCCCTCTTGAAAGCCTCTTCAATATCTGTACAATATCCTCCGAAAAAAACTTCTCTTCTGAATGCCTGATTTCCTCCAAAGGCCACCGCTTACCAACAGTCATCCTTTTCTTCTCGCTTTCTGTCCAGCCCGCATAAGAAAATTCTGTTTCATCCAAACGTACCAAATAGAACTGCTCCTCGCTTCGTACTTTTTTCCGTCCTTCAACGCATATAGCGGAATCCTATAGAAAATTTCCGGTGCCGATTCTGTAAGTTTTATTCCCAGTTTTTCAAACAACTCTCTTTCCAGTGCTTCCTCAAAGGTTTCTCCATCGTCCAACCCTCCCCCCGGCGTAATCCATACTTCTTCGCTGTCAACAAAGAAATCGAAAGTATAACGGAAGAGAAATATTTGATTTTGCTTATTGATAACGATTGCTCTACTAGATTTTCTTGTAAGCATGTAGTTATCCTCACCATTCACTTTCTATCACCTCCTTCCGTTGGTAATATTGTAGCATAGTGTAGCGTCTTTATTCAATCGTTGTTGAACGACCCACCATTTTGGGAGGGTCGTTCAGCAATACCAAAAAGTAAAACCACGTCACCATAACAATTCCTCCCTGATTGGCAACTTAAATTACTCTTTCGTGAAGAACATTGCTTAATCAAACGTGAACTTATTTTGGTTTGATTGACCGTGCTTGCTCTCATATAACATTTCTAATTCTTGGTTACATGTAAGGAATATTCTTCCCAATTCCGGATCAAAATGTGTTCCTAAGGATTCCTCAATAATTTCAAATGCTTTATCATAAGAAAATTCATCTTTATAGCATCTCTTGCTGACTAATGCATCAAACACATCTGCCAATGCCATAATTCTTGCCTCTATCGGAATATCTTCTCCGGATATCCCACTCGGATATCCTTGTCCATTCCATTTTTCATGATGATAATGAGCAACATTTTTAGCAATTTGTACAAATTTATCATCTTCCACACCACTCAGAATACTCTCTACAATTCGAGCCCCTTCTGTTGTATGCTTTTTCATCTCAGCAAACTCTTCTTCCGTATATTTCCCCGGTTTTCTTAAAACAGCATCTGCAATTGCAATTTTCCCTAAATCATGCATTGGCGCTGCTTTTGCAACCAGCGATAAAAACGATTTATCAAAGCCAAATTCATCACAATACGATATGAGCTTATTCGAAAATATTTTAACGACTTCGCTGGTCCTTTTAACATGTCCACCGGTATTATTATCCCGATTCTCAACCATATCTGCCATTCCCAAAACCATCATATCCTTTATATGGAGAATATGTGCCGTTTTTTCATTTACTTCTTTTTCTAAATTAGAATTATATTCTTCAATGGTATTATAATATTTTTGTTCCACAGTTCGGTCAGAAAATTCAAGCAGATATCCGATTTTACCTTTTTTCCCATACTCTATCTCACGGATAGTCAATTGAAAAAAAGAATCCCCTACTTTGATTTTCTTATCCTGTTTTTCTTTTTCATCATAACCTATAAGATACCTTACAACTTCATTATACAGAAAGCTGTCCGATGGTGTTACTGCCTTATCAACCTTCCATTGGTTCACTTCGGGGAACATATCCCTTATCATAGGGTTTGCATTGATGAAGCAATAATTATTATCAAACACAATGTAACCATACTCTTTCATTTTATCAACGGTGGTAACGATATTGGACGACATATCATACATATTCAGATAATTAAACTCTTTTATCAAAAGATAGATACCGATTAAATACCCGATTGACAACAGACTTATTTTTAACCCTATCGCACGCTCCATAATATATATAATAATAATCGATAAACACGTTACACTCATTGTCGTTACGATACGAAAAGAAATGTAATGTCTTTTCGTAAATGCCTGATATGTAAACGCAATCATGCTTACAGCATACAAAATCATCATAACCGGATACAATATATGTGCCGGTCCATAGGTCTTACTTAAATAGCTATAACCATTTTCATGTACCAATTCTACACTTTTATAATAAATATCGTATTTCCCAATTGTCAGTACAAAGCCAAAAACGATTGTAGAATACAGGGTCATAAAGCAAGTCAATACTCGTGGTATCATGATATCGCACAGCCTTGTCAACACTAATACGGCGAGTAATGGTGCATACACTCCACCCAAATACAAAAATCTATTTGCCCATATTGCCATTTCCAATCCATCAGATGTAGCAAGCAGGTAACGTCCCATACAGTTTATGATAATCGCACAAAAAAAGAGCACAAAAAGTGTGTCAATGTTTTTGTTTTGTAAAAGACATTTCAAAGCGAGTGTCACAGATAATATAAATACCAAAAAGTAAAACCATGTCACCATAACAATTCCTCCCTGATTGGCAACTTACATTGCTCTATACCGTTCATTCTTGCAGTATAACTCAGCATTCTATGTAAACCTCAAGTTTTTCTTTTATTTTACCATATCTGTTCCGAATATTCTACCAACATTTCATTAAAAAGTGCTACTGTGATATCCCTTGCTATCACAGTAGCTTTTTCACAATTTGCCTCAAAATACTCTGCACCGCTATGGGCTTCGGTATCCGTTACGCTTCTGATGGAAATAAACGGTATGTTATTTACATGACACACATGTGCAATGGCTGCCGTTTCCATATCCACCGTTAAGGGTGCAAACTGCTCATTGATTCTTTGACGCCCCTCCTTTGTGATAAATGCTTCCCCTGTCACCATCTGCCCCCAAAAAACTTTGTACTGCCTTTGTTTCTTTTTAACTGCATTTTTTGACATGGCAAGCAGCGCTTCGTCAGCCTTAAAATATACCGTTTCTAACCACGGATGAAATTCTGTTACTACCTCTGCCGCAACATCATGGTACGCAATTTCCGTAGAAATAGCCACGTCAAGACCACTTACCCGAAGCAGGAAAACTGTTTGAGCAGACGCTAAAATCACTTGCCGAAAAAGATAATGTTACGGAAAAATTGAAAGCAACTTCGCCTATGGATTGGGTGCAAAAGATGA
>CAZCON010000153.1:0-4512 GCA_964500085.1 uncultured Lachnospiraceae bacterium | reverse complement strand
CGCATAATCAGAGATTTTTGGAAGTATACTTCCAAAAATCTCTTCTATGCTCACTTTGCCTGCACGCAAAAAAATCCCCGTCCCTTTTTTAAGGACGAGGATATCTTCTCGTGTTACCACCTTTTTTTACATCCGGCTCACGCCGACTGCCTCAGTAAGTACAGGAATTTAAAGCTTCCGTATACTCTTGCACGATAACGTGTGCGGAGGTCTTTCCCTCTCTGCCCGTCGCAGCCTACTCGCATTGCTTTCGGTGCGAAGCTCCAAGACGTATTCATCACAAGCTTCCCCTGCGCCTCTCATCCACCGGCTGCTTTCTGTAGGTTTTCCCTTGTAACTACTTGTTCCTTTCACTGCTTCTAAACCTGATTATACCCGTTGGAAAATACTTTGTCAAGCAAATTTTAGTTTTTTTCCAACCAAGGTTTTTCAGGAAATTTTATTCTTTTGATTTGAATCATTACAATCTCGTCACCCCGGCGTTACCTTCACACCGCCTGCCGGTCTTACACGGAACACCTGACACGCAGCCTCGCCAAAGACCCGATTCATCTCCAACACATAGGACTCCACATTTTCTGTCGGCACAATGGACTGAATGGTGCCGGCAAAGCCGCCGCCGTGCACTCTCACCGCACCGGCACCCTTTAAGATGTGCTTGCTGAGCATAATACCAAGAGGAATTGCCTGCTCTGCCGGTGTGGAAGTAGAATACAAATTTTGCAGCAGACGCTCGGAGGAGCTTCCCGATGCACGCACAAGCGATAAAAAGGCTGCCATGTCACCATTTTTCAAAGCTTCCGCTTCCTTTTCCACCCGCCGGTTTTCTTCAAAGAAATGTACTGCACGAAGCAACGCCCGGTCGGAGCACTTTTTCCGCAGGTTCGGCAACTCCCGGTAAAAGGCTTCCTCCTCTACCTCGCGCAAACAGCCTTTTCCGAACTGCGCCGCCACACACTCCATCTCCGTGCGTACCGCCACATAATCCGGTGTTAAATTCGTATGATTTCCGCCGGTATTCGTAATACAAATTGAATACCCTGCCTTTTCAAAATCAAAGGAAAAACGTTCTGTCACCGGATTTTCCGCGTCTGCAAAATCCAGAAATACCAAGCCGCCCAACGAGCTTGCCATTTGGTCCATAAGACCGCACTTTTTCCCAAAATAGACATTCTCCGCATACTGCCCGATTTTCGCAATCTCCACTGCTCCCGCTCTGCCTTCGTTATACCGTAAATCAATGATTGTACCAAGCAGAGTTTCAAACGCTGCTGAAGACGAAATTCCGCTGCCGCCAAGCACATCGGAGGTACTGTAAAGGTCAAAGCCGCCGATGGACACGCCACGCTCAGCAAAACGTGCCGCCACGCCTCTCACAATGGCTGCCGCCCCCTTCTCGCCACTCTGTACGGAAAGCTCGGCAAGACTTATGGAAAAGCCGCCATAGCCCTCTGAATACACACGAATCACACCCTCCTCATGAAAGGAAACTACCGCAATGGCATCCACCTGTACCGCTGCCGCCAGCACACAGCCATGCTGGTGATCCGTATGATTACCGCCAATTTCCGTTCTGCCCGGTGCCGAAAAAAGCGACACCTGCTCCCTTGCCGGATATAGCTCTGCAAAGCGCCTGATTGCCTTACAGTACCGCTCCTTCTGAGCTGCAAGGGTCTCCTTCTCCGCGCCGTACAGCGTTTTCATAATCGGCAAAAAAGCTCCCTGCTCCATATCCTTTAACAATCTGTCTTTTTCCATAGATTTCCTTTCCGTCATCCGATTAGCCGGGCAACAAAGGCTAACGGCATCAACTCCTTTGGATTACTTCTGCTGTCTGTCGTCTTAATAAATGACCCGCTTCGCACTATGCGGCGTGCGGTAATTATATGCCGAAATAATAACACCGGTACTATAATCCGATGCGTGTACCACTTTACCGTCGCCAATGTACATTGCCACATGATCCACTCTGCCGCCGGAAGCATAAAACACCAAATCTCCTGCTTTCAAATAGGTCCTGTTCGGTGTCACGGACAAAAGTGCATTGCTTGCTGCCATATCACGGGATACCCGCGGTAACGCATAGCCGTAGGCTTTATATGCCGCATAGCAGAGCCCGGAACAATCCACTCCGGTCTTTAAATTAGTGCCGCCCCAGACATAGGCCGTACCAACAGCCGTTTTTGCATAATCAGCCACCTGCTTTGCTTTATCCCTTTTTGCCTGCTCGGCTGCCGCCTTTTTTTCTGCTTCTGCCTTTGCTTCCGCCTCCGCTGCCGCTTTTTTCTCCGCTGTAATCCTTGCAGTCTCCTCTGCCAGTGTCTCTCCCACCTCCGGCTCACCGGTCACGGTCACATACCGGGCAAAAACATAACCGGTTTTTTTTCCGTCTCCGGAGGAAAACTGAATCCTCATCCATTCCTCCCCCCACTCCAGCAGCTCCGCTTCTGCTCCCTGTGTAAAGCTTCCGATAACGTCATACTCTGTACCTGCACCGGCACGAATATTTAACGTATTCGCCGTTACCCTCAGCTTGGGATGATACCTTTCTGAAATGGCCGCTTCTGCTTCTTCACCAAGCAGCAAATACTGTTTGACTACATAACCGGTAACATTTCCGGAGGTTACATACAGCCAGTCTCCCGCTTCCTCCAGCACGGTGGCAACGCAGCCTCCATAGAGCTTTCCTTTCACTGCAGCCGCAGTTGATGCCGACTCGCGTACATTCACATAATTCGTGACACTTGCATACACTCTGGTTCCAACAAGGCTTTTTGCACGCTGAAGGAGTCTCAGTTCTCCTTCTCCCGTTGTCATACCCTCCGACCCGGTCAAGGCAAGTCTTCCTAATTTTTCCAATCCCTCTATGTATGAATGCTCAGCGCCCAGCACCTGCCAAAGGTTCCGGACACTAAAAGCATCCTCCTGCACCATGCCTGTCGGCTCCGGCAATACGGGTCGCGTCATACTCACTGCCGGCTCCGCCGCAGCCGCCCGTCTGCCCTGCAGCATACCTCCCGCAAGCAATGCAGCTCCCACACACCAGAACGCTCTGTAATATCTTCTTCCGTTCACAAAACTCCTCCTTTATTAAATGTTACAAATTTATTACAAACTTGTAACACAATTATAACAAGTCCTCCCTGCACTTGTCAACCGCAGCAGGGTTCCAATTTCTTCCGGCTTAGGAGGGTTCTGTGTCCTTATTACTCCTGTTCATTTAAAAAGGCTTCTATTTCATGAATTGCGACTGCACCATCTGCCGCCGCCGTTATCACCTGACGTAATGGCTTTGTACGCAAATCTCCCGCTGCAAACACTCCCGGCACATTTGTTTTACAATTTTCCCCTGCAATTACATATCCGTTTTTATCTAAAGAAACAAGTCCACCGAACGGCTCCGTGTTCGGAAGCATTCCCACCGCCACAAACACGCCGGAAACACTAAGCACGCGTCTTCCCGTCTTTGTATTTACCAACAGCCGCTCCACCTGCCCGTTTCCTGCAATTTCCTCCGGTGTCGCTTCCAAGACAAACTCCACATTGTCACAGGTACGGAGACGATTTACCAATGTTTTTGCTGCACGAAACTCTTCTCTGCGGTGAACCAGATATACCCTTCTGCAGATACGTGCCAGAAAAATAGCATCCTCAACTGCCACGTCTCCGCCTCCCACAACCGCTACCTCTTTTCCTCGAAAAAACGCGCCGTCACAGGTAGCACAATAGGATACACCATTTCCCGTAAATTCCTCTTCCCCCGGAATTTCAAGTTTTCTGTATTTAGCTCCTGTCGCAAGCAACACTGTTCTTGCATGTAACACACCTGTGTTTTCCAAGAAAACCTCAAAGCCGGCTGCTGCCCTTTTTATTTCTGTTACCTTTCCCTCCTGAAAACTTACTCCACACTGGTCACAGTGTTCCCGAAACTTCATGGCCAGCTCAAAGCCTCCAATTCCCTTTAAACCAGGATAGTTATCTACCTCTGCGGTATTGATAATCTGACCTCCGCTCATAAGTCCGCTCTCCAGCACCATATGGGAAAGCTCCGCTCTTGCCGCATAAATTCCTGCCGCCATGCCTGCAGGACCTGCACCGATAATAATCGTATCCAACATAACCAACCTCTTTCTGCGCCATAAAACGCCTTTTTCTTGCTTTTTTTCAAATAGTGTGCTATACTTGTAATAGAAATACATAGCAAAGGAGGATGCCCATGATAACAGACATTGCCACTCTTTCCATGCAGACTTCCGCACTTCAGGCTTCGGATATGGTAAGCGTTGCCGTATTCAAGAAAGCTCTGGACACCATCGAAGGCTCTGGTGAAAACATGATAAAAATGATGGAACAGTCTGTTCAGCCAAACCTTGGACAAAATATTGACCTTCGCGTGTAAAAGCTCATGTAGATGCATGAGCTTTTACTTTTATCCGCCCAGTCTCCGGACTGCATCTGTTTCTCTGCCACCTACCCTGGAAACAGCTCTGCAAACATCATAAAGGAACAGAT
>CAZCON010000152.1:0-4575 GCA_964500085.1 uncultured Lachnospiraceae bacterium | reverse complement strand
TTATTACATTAAATGATTTGGAAACGCCGATTCTGATTGAATCCAAGGGAACGACGACCGGCTCTATAAGCCTTTCAGAGGCACCGGCACTAACGGGACGCGCACTTGACCTGACGACCGGTGAGATTAACGAAAATGCGATTATTCCATGGGACAGCGTACTGTTACGGTTCTCAAATCCATGCTTTACCGATCGCATCCAGTATAGAAAGCTTCGAAGCGGTGACAGAGACAATTCTGCAGAGTGTACGGCAGAGCTGTATTACATCGGTCAGACGCTGCAGTTTACCAAAAAAGCTTCGAACAACGCAAATACAGCTGCAACGGCAAAGGTTATCTGGTATGACAGTACAAAGGCAGATAAGGACGCACTTGGAAAGATATGTACTGCGAATTTCTATCTGGAGGTAAACGGTGTAAAAACCCTGATGGGAAGCCGGAATGTACCTGCTGGAAATTATGTGGGCTCCTGCTCCTACAATGAACTGAGTTCCCCGCTGTATACAGCCGGCAAGTGGGATAAGGATCCATATAATACCGTCATTAATGAAGACACGGATTTTATTTATAGCGCAAAGCTTGCACAGGTAAGAGCCGTATTCGTATATTTTGATGATGTGACAAAGCAGTGGGCCGCCGAAATGAGGATAATTAACGTCGGTGAGGTTCCTGCAATAAGCGAAAAATACGAAAACGAGCACATGAAAATCGTGAGTTGGGAATTACTCACCGGCGGAGGACTTGATTACAGCACCTTTTATACGGTTGATGAAAATAATCAGAAATCGGCCTACCACTACAAAGGGCTTGCCAGCGGGCTGACATCTTATGTTTACGGTGGACTTCCGGAAATGGATAACCGTATTAATGAAGAGTCCGTACTGTTTGACCGCTCCACCAGCGAAATTCTTTGCAGCGTTACCGGAAAGAGCGCCGATGAAGCGCGATATCAGATGCTGGAACAATACAGTGCAGAATGCGCTTTCGTTGCCTATTACTATACACCGACCTATTCGCGTGATAAGCTGACGGTTACATACACAAGTATGAACGGACGCGGAGAAACGGTTACAGAAAGTACAGAGGTCTTTTATGGCAATCCGTTCAGCTATATGTTTGTAGATTCGCCTTACTGGATGAACTTTAAGGGATTTTCTTCCGACGGTGGAAAAACCGTATATACGAATCAGGCAGATTTGCCAAGGCTCTATGAGGATACCCTCTATGAAGGAATCTATGAGCCGATTATGCATAATGTAACACTACAGTATTATGATAATGCAACCAACGAATATAAGGACTTTAAGACCTACAGCGTTCGCCGCGGACTTTCGGTACCTCAGGAATACTTCGATGAGGCAGAGAGTGCTTACGTATGGCCGGAGGGCGTAACCGTTAATACCTATCATTGGATTGATGCTGTTGACGGTTCCAGTGCGACAGACCTTATTTTCAACGACACCACAATGCGCCTTACTTTTCAACGCAGCGTGCGGATTTCCCTGGATGCCGGAGATGGTAAGCTTCTGTTTAATGATTACACACAGAGCTTTGATATCAAGGATTATCAGGTGAAGGTCGGAATGCTTGCTTATAAAGAGTCCGACAACTATAATGATTATACACTGACAGGATGGCAGAATGAGGAAACAGGTGAAATCTACGAAGTCAACGAGGTCGTAACACTATACAATCCGGTTACCCTAAAGGCAGTGTATACAGCAACGCCGAAGACCTATCATGTAGAGGTAAGTACACGGTACGGTACGCTGTTAAACGGACTGGCAACAGATACGTTTACAGGCGGCTACGATGAGTATCAGGCATTTATGGAAAAATATGAGAACTTCAAGCCGGAGGATGTTTACGGTGCAGGCTACTCCATGGTGTCCCGCGGCTCTGTAGTGCAGTATCTTCAGAATAATCTGTCTGTTACCATCCGCTATGACGGTTGGGATAAGGAAGTATATACGTATACCCTGCGTCTGAATGCAGGTGAAGGGATACTGAATGGCTTGCAAAGTAAGACGGAAGAATATGGAACAAAAATAAAGCTTTCTGATATGGCAAGTCCTTACAGAACCGACCCGTTACGCGAATATACATTGTCACACTGGACAGATAGTGCAGGCAATACCTATCAGCCGGAGGAAACGATAACGCTTACGGGGAGCCTGTCCCTGACCGCTGTATGGACAGCCGGGGCATATAAGGAGTATACGATTACCTTCTATTTGAATGGTGAAACAATTGATACCGGTACCTATCATTATGGAGATACACTTCCGACCTTTGGCGCACCGGCTGCGGCAGCAGGCTGTCAGTTTAACGGTTGGGTCTGGAGCAGTGAAAGCAGTGGAACCATTTCCGGACAGCCGACGACCATGCCTGCTTCTAACCTTTCAGCCATCGGTTCAATGACACCATACTATGTGGCCTATGAGTTTGACGGAACGGTTTACCGTACAAGGCAGGAAACAAAGGCAGGAAGTACGGTAACGCTGCTTGCCAAGCCGGAGAAGCCATCCTATGATGTTACCGACTGGACGGCAGACGGACTCACCATAACCGGTAATACCTTTGTTATGCCGGAGCACGATGTGGTGTTAAAGGCGACCTCAGCCCCGTCCTACTATGAGGTTACGGTTACAATTGATGGAACCGCGGCAACCGGAAGCCCGTTACGTGCACAGTATT
Source organism: uncultured Lachnospiraceae bacterium (assembly GCA_964500085.1). Lineage (GTDB taxonomy): Bacteria > Bacillota > Clostridia > Lachnospirales > Lachnospiraceae > SIG307. Next base: position 1,878 of record CAZCON010000152.1, on the reverse strand, counting down.
TAAGTACCGTTACGTTGCCAACCGTACCGAACAAAGAGGGATATACATACTTCTGGAAGTCAGATGACGTAACGGTATATGAGGAGAATGGTGTGTATAAGTTCTCCATGCCGAATAAGAATGTATCTGTAAGCTGCGAATACACGCAAAATATGCATACCATTTACTACATGATAGACGGAGAAAGCACGCCGTATAATAAGATTGAAAATGTTGCGGTGGGTGCCGAGGTGAATGTCAGCAAAGACATTCCACGGAGAGACGGATGGTTCTTCCAGGAAACATGGTTCAGTAATAACCTTGGATTGTACAACAAGGAAGGAGCCTTTGTTATGCCGGATGAGGACGTATACTTCTATATCAGAGGAACGGAAAGTCTCTCACGTATCTGGGTATTTCTTATGATTTACTATGATGGGCAGCCGGGGACAAATGCATATTTGTTAGCAGAATATGGTGAAACCCTGAATCTTGGTCTGTACCATGACGGCTACACGCTGAACCGATATGAGAGCGATAAAGCAACCATCAACGGAAGCAGTGCAGTTATGCCGACGGATACCGAATTACAGGAAGTAACAATTAGTGCCTATTTTACAAAAAAATAGTGTCTGGGCAAACCATGACAGGCAAACCGCCAAAGCTCACTTTGGGCAGATATTAAGGCCAGCAGAGAAGGGACTGTCGGTTAATGCCAGAATTTAACCTTTTGCCCTCGTAAATCAGTAACATCGGCAGGAATCAATGTTTTACAGACATTGTATCGTCCTGCCGATGTCTTTTTAGTGTTTTTCATCATCGTCAATTTGGGACACCGGTTTGCCCCCCTCCATTTCTATACAATCTTTATCATCCAAACGGACAATCCCTTGACCACGTATACCAGTTATCAGTAAATGGTTCCCTAATAACCATACCAAAAGAATCAATTCCCAAAGGCGAACCATTTCCGTTATATCCTTCTTCAATATATACTTTAGTTTACACTCCTGATATGAATTATCACAGTCATATTTTACTTCATAGAGGTTTTCTTGGTAAAGATTATCATAATATTCTACGATTGAATTAAAGCTTTCCTTATTTTCATGATAATAATTCTCAATCATTTTGTATTTTAATGCATCTACATAAAACGATATCCCTAGGTAAAATAGTGGCAACAAAATAATTACCGTCACCACTCCCAAATTATCCATCCCCTTTTCTGCTTAGAAGTTGTCATAGTTTATCTCCGTTTTAGCGCTTGGCAGCAAAATATAAATGATCCGCTAATTTTTTAACATAGATATGTTTTTCAATGGAGTTCGGGTCATTAACAAATGACGGTTTTTTATCATTTGCAGAGTAAATGATAGAAGCACGCCCATTAATATTTCCAAAGACAACAAAATTGTCATTCACACGCACATATTCCCAGCATTGCTCATCTACATAATAAGTGTTTTCTATCACTTCTGAGCATAAAAATGCTTCACGCTCCAAATAAAAAACATATTCGTCGGTATAGCATTTGATGAAATATCTATCCTCTTTCTTATACCCTTTTGAATAATCATATCTTGAGTCTGATTCATGCTCTTTATAATCAGTAATATATACTTGTGATAACATAATATACGCTGTTGCATTGTCAATTATTTTTTTTCTGTCACAAGGAATGGCTGTAGAGTAATGAGTTGACACCCCACAGAATACGACGCACAAAAATATGGCAAAAACAATAATTATAATTTTTTTTCTGATTTTATACAATAACCCCAGCCTCCTATTCGTTAAATTCAATATAGGTAATAAATGGTACATATTTCCCTTTATATTTACTCCCTTTTTACAAAAGTGTGTCTGATGCATACTAACTCATTTTTATTCGCTTTC
>CAZCON010000151.1:0-4577 GCA_964500085.1 uncultured Lachnospiraceae bacterium | reverse complement strand
CTTCTACGCTACCCCACGCAAGATGCGGCGTAATAATCAGCTGGTTGCTGTTTTTAAGTCTGCTCAGCGGATTTGTCAGCCTGAGCGGCTCCTCCTCCAGCACATCAAGCCCTGCACCTTCGATTTCACCTTCCTCCAGCGCTTTCGCCAGATCTGTGTTATTCACAACCCTTCCTCTTGCCACATTAATCAAAATCGCTGTTTTCTTCATTTTCCTTAACGCCGTTTTTTCAATAAAATCAAGCGTCAATTCGCTAAGCGGACAATGCAGCGACAAAAAATCACTTTCTGCAAGCAGCGTTTCTTTGTCTACTTGAGGATACTCGGTGCAACTGCTTTTTCCTGTGACAGAATGAAAAATCACCCGGCAGCCAAAAGCTGTAGCAATCCGTGCCACTCTCCTTCCGATATTTCCCATTCCTACAATTCCCCATGTTTTTCCTTCCAGTTCATAAAAGGTGGCATCAAAATTTGAAAAACGATCCTGTGCACTATATGCCCCGGACTTCACATATTCATCATAATGCGGCAGCTTTTGGCTTAATGCCAGCGCCAGCGTAAAGGTATGCTGCGCCACCATGGGGTACAGTAATCCACCACATTTGTCACACGGATTCCACGCCGTCTGCAATACTCCAGATCGCAATTATCATACCCTGTGGCAAACTCACAAATCATCCTTACTCCCGGCGCGTCCTTTAAGCTTTCCTCACACATAGGTGACTTATTTGCTACAATAATATCCGCATTCCGCACACGTTCCCTTACCTCGTCTATTGTAACCGTATTCGGATAAAGGGTAACATTTCCCAATTTTTCAAAGCATTCTACCGAAATATCCGGTCCTACACTATTTCGCTCCAATACAACAATATTCATCCGGTGCCTCCCGTCCATTGTCCTGTTCTCTTACCGGACAATGGCTCTTTTCTCCCATTATAAGGACTCCGGCATCTGCTGTCAAGAAATCCCCGCCACAATCTCCGGGACAAAATGCCCCTGTGCTGCTCCCATTACAGACTTTATGCAAAAGCTTTCCCTGCGAAGCATTTCCAAAAGCATATTTTTCACAACAGCAGACCTGCTACCTCCGGAAACAGCGCCACGCTCCGCGGAAGGATTCCGGTCATATACGCAATGGAAATACCATAATTTGTAAATGGAACACCCTGCTCCATCGCACACTTTTTTCGATACTGAAGCTCCCTCTCCGTCAGCATACAGCCACCGCAATGAACCACAACACGGTATCCGGACAAATCCTCCGGAAAATCCCTGCCGGATGTAACCACAAAGTCAGGCTCCGCCTTCGTATACTTCCGAATCAGATTCGGCAGCTTTACCGTTCCGATATCTCCACATTGTCTATGGTGTGTACAGCCCTCCGACAGCAATACCCTGTCCCCTGTCCTGATTTGTTTCAGAGCCCGTGCTCCTTCTACGGCTGTAGACAAAAATCCTTTATACCGTGCCATCAGTATAGAGAAGGAGGTCAATGGAATTTCCACCGGCACCTGTCTGCTTACCGCACCAAACACCTGACTGTCCGTAATCACCATACGCGGTGGTGCCGTAAGGCTTTGAAGTGCCTCTGAAAGTCTTGTGTCACGCACTACAACCGGAATTCCCTCTGCCCCCAGAATATCTCGGATTGTCTGCTGCTGCGGCAAAATCAATCTTCCCTTTGGCGCAGCCTCATCAATCGGCACTACCAGAATAACCGTATCTCCCGGTCTGATATAATCTCCAATCAGTCTCCTGTTTTCCTCTTCTGTTTTTAATAATGCTGCAATGCGTTCCTTCAATTCATATATCCCTGCACCTGTTTTTGCACTGACATGAAGCTCTCCGGAAGGCTCTGTTCCATTTTCCATGTCTGCCTTATGATAGACCACCAGATATGGGAGCTGCTTTTCCCGAAATAAGGAAAGCAGCTCCATTTCACAGTTCCCTGTACCGACCGAAGTATCCACCACCAGCACAGCACAATCACAGCGATTTAGTACCTGACGGGTACGGCTGATACGAAGCCTGCCGAGTTCTCCCTCATCATCATAGCCCGGTGTGTCAACCAGCACCACTGGTCCTAATGGAAGCAGCTCCATTGATTTATACACCGGATCGGTAGTGGTTCCCTTCACAGCAGAAACCACAGAAAGCTCCTGTCCGGTGATTGCATTGATAAGACTGGATTTTCCGGCATTCCGTCTGCCAAAAAATGCAATATGCGGGCGTTCTGCCGCAGGTATGTTGCTCTGTTTCAAATCATAACCTCCTTGAAAGCTCCGGTCGTTTCCGTCTCTTCTTCCGGCAGCACCGGTATGAGCCGGGCTCTCTTAGAACCGGAAATCACGAATTCCCTCTTCTATCTTCTTTAAATGGTCCCCACAAAGCTCACGCACCTTTTCCTTCGGAATATTTGCAAGCTCCGCCTGAATCAATGCCTCGCCAATCGCCTTTGTTTCCGGTGAGGCATAATCCATCAGGTATTCCTTCAGGGTCATCAGTGCATTCGGGTGGCAGCAGTTCTGAATCTGTCCGTTTTTACAAAGTGACATGAATCGGTCACCGGTTCTGCCCTCACGGTAACATGCGGTACAAAAAGACGGAATATAGCCGGATTCCATCAGCCAGCGTACCACCTCGTCCAGTGTACGCTTATCACTGACATCAAACTGCTCGGAATTTTCCTCCTCCGGCTCCGGTTCACAGTAGCCGCCAACACTTGTTCTGGAGGCACCGCTAATCTGGGAAACGCCAAGACGGATAACTTTCTCTCTGACCTCCTTGCTTTCCCTTGTCGAAATAATCATACCGGTATACGGCACGGAAATACGAATCAGCGCACAAAGCTTGGCAAAAATCTCGTCACTGATACCATTATCAAATGCAGACGGATCAATATCATCTGCGCGTTTGATACGCGGAACGCTAATCGTATGTGGTCCCACACCATGCACTGCCTCCAAATGCTCCGCATGCATCAAAAGTCCTGCAAACTCATATTTATAAAGCTCCAGACCAAACAATACGCCAAGACCCACATCATCAATACCGCCCTCCATGGCACGGTCCATGGCCTCCGTATGGTAGGCGTAATTATGCTTCGGTCCTGTCGGATGAAGCTTTTCGTAGCTTTCCTTATGATAGGTTTCCTGAAACAAAATATAGGTGCCGATTCCCGCTTCCTTTAGTTTCCGGTAATTTTCTACCGTAGTCGCTGCGATATTTACATTCACACGCCGAATCGCACCGTTTTTATGTTTGATGCTGTATATCGTCTGAATACACTCTAAAATGTATTCTATCGGATTGTTTACCGGATCCTCTCCTGCCTCAATGGCAAGCCGCTTGTGACCCATATCCTGCAATGCCGTAACTTCCTTCACAATTTCTTCCTGCGTCAGCTTCTTACGTGCAATGTGCTTATTCTTTAAGTGATACGGACAATATACGCAGCCGTTGACGCAATAATTGGAAAGATACAGCGGTGCAAACATTACAATTCGGTTACCATAAAACTTCTTTTTCAGCTCCTCCGCCATATCATACATCCGTTTCGTGCGTGCTTCGTCCTCACAGGCAAGAAGCACGGAAGCCTCCCTGTGACTCAGCCCCTTGCATAGCTCTGCCTTTGCGAGGATTTCATCAATCAGGGCAAAATTCTCCTTATTTGCCTCTGCATAAGCAAGTGTGTCCAGTATTTCCTCATGGGAAATAAACTCTTCTGCTTTGAGTGAATTTGGATTATACATTATCTTTTCCTTTCTTCCGGGTCAGAACTTCTTCCCCGTTAGTATATTTATTTTGCAAACCCTGGCGCGTCACCACGGGTAGTTGCCACAGTAAAACCATCCTTCTCCAGAAGCATACGAAGCCTTTCCAGATGCTCTGCCGTTTCCGTTCCATCTGTTCCCTTTTTTTCATACAGGGAATAAAGCTTTCGCACCTGCCTGGGAGACAGATTCGGCATAATCACATTTGCTCCGTGGAGCAGCCCCTGCATTCTGCCCTCCGGACCAAGCGTTGCCAGCGCCGTGGTTGCCGGAAGCAACACCTCCGGAAGCATCAGCCGGATACATGACAGTAAAAACAGCGTAAGCGGGACGCTTCCCGCCCTCTCCTTTTCAAACGGCGTATTTCCTGCCGGAATAAACGGTCCGATTCCCACCATATGAGGTCGAAATTCCTGTAAAAACAGCAAATCCTTTACCATACAATCTATTGTCTGATACGGCGACCCGACCAAAAATCCACAGCCGGTCTGATATCCGATTTCTTTTAAAGCATACAGGCATTCTACTCTTATAGAAAGTCTCTGTCCCCTCGGATGGAGCTTTTCAAAATGCGTCTTATCAGAGGTTTCCTGCCGCAGCAAAAAGCGTTCTGCTCCTGCTGCATAAAGCTTCTCGTAGCTTTCCCGGTTCCGTACTCCCACAGAAAGAGTAATGGCACACTCCGGAAATCTCTGATGAATTCGCTCTACTATCCTGCACAGGCGTTCATCGGTAAAATACGCATCCTCGCCTCCCTGCAGAACAAAGGTCCGGAGTCCTGACGCATAGCCTGCCTCACAG
>CAZCON010000150.1:0-4604 GCA_964500085.1 uncultured Lachnospiraceae bacterium | reverse complement strand
AAATGCACCTCACTGACTGCTCCCTCTCGGTTTACAGTCGCACACAATAACGGGTGTACCCGTCGCAGCCTAAGAAAACCTCCTCGGTGCGAAGCTCCGGAACCATGTTCGGTAAGTACCTGCCCTTTTGCTCTCAGCCTATGCAAAATTCTCTGTAAAGCCCTTCGTTACCTACTCTTTCCTTCATCGCCGTTTGCTATTTATGCCGATTATAGCATGCTTCCGATTATTTGTCAAATGGTATTTTCCGGCAGCCGGCGATGTGAACTTTCATTCCAAGGTACCATTCATTACCTCTCTTTGTTTGATTCATTTCAGAATCGCGTTTACTAAACCTTCCTGCATTTTCTTTTGCATTTCTACCGTTTTTGCGCTATAATGTGTGTAATATGGTTGGATTTAGGAGGCTTTTATGAACGGCACAAATACATTGACTCTTTTAATTATCAGCACCCTGCTCTTCCACGGCTTTCCGGATTTCCGGGTTTCCATGACAGAGCAGACGCATTTATCCGACAGCCTGTGGAAACAGACCGAGACCTCTGCTACCGCAGTTCTTTCAAAGCCCCTGTTTTCAGACACCTTTTTTGCACCGGAACAACTGCTGGCTGCCGCACCGGCTCCGACTGCCACGCCGGTCCCGACCGCGACTCCGGCTCCGACCGCAACACCACGACCGACTGCCACGCCGACACCGCTTCCTCTCGGAACAACCCAGGCGGAACATGCAGGAAATCTTACCTTTACCTACCCGGAGGCCGCCCCACTCAACACGGACACCTCCACCTATACACTTCTGGTAAACAAAGAATATCCTCTTACCTCTGATTACACACCTTTTATGGTAGAACCAAATGTAGATATTTATCATCCACGCAACAATGAGCGCCGCTATTTACAGCCGATTGCCGCTGCCGCCCTGGAGGAATTGTTTGCTGCTGCCGAGGGCGATGGCTTTCATCTGGTTTTGCGCTGCGGTTTTCGTTCCTACCAGCTACAAAAATCCATTTACTCGCACCAGCTTCGCTACCGCGGCTATTACGAAACCTCCCGCTTCCATGCGCTGCCAGGCACCTCGGAGCATCAGACCGGACTTGCCGTAGATCTTTGCTGCGAAGCTACCAACTACGAAAATAATTTTGATATTTTATCCACAAAGGAATATGAATGGCTTCTTGAAAATGCTGCCGACTACGGCTGGATTTTACGCTATCCGGAAGACAAAACCGAAATCACCGGCTACAATTTTGAGCCATGGCACTTCCGCTATGTCGGTATTGAACTTGCCGTTTATCTTACGGAAAACGATTTGACTCTGGAGGAATATTATGGTGCGCTTCCGACTCATAATCTTCTGACCGTTCCGGAGGAATACCGGCATCTTATGAAGGAATCCGACCTTGCCCTGATGGCAAAGGATGAAGAGGAATTTCAGAAGCGGCAAGAGGAGCTCGCAAAGCTTCCAACACCAACGCCTGTTCCGGTGCCGTCTGAAGCACCCGATGACACTCCGGCACCGACAGACGTTCCGCTGCCGTCTGAAGCACCCGATGATGTTCTGATACCGACAGACGTTCCGCTGCCCACTGAAGCACCCGATGATGTTCTGACACCGACAGACGTTCCGTTGCCCACTGAAGCACCCGATGATGTTCCGGCGCTGACAGAAATCCCCTCTCTGCCGGACCAGCAGCTCCCACTGCTGCCATGACGCCGCCAGAGCCGGAAGCTCCCGCAGAACCGCCCTTCCGTCCGGATCCTCTGTCAGTTTCTTTTCCATGTCTCGTTTTTAAATTACGAAAGGACTATTTATGAAGTACACACACATTATTCATCTGCCACATAAACTGCTTACCCTGTTCGGCGGACTTGCCTTTCTCTGCGTTCTCGGCGGGTGCAGCAACACAGCTCCGGTGTTTTCCCCACAGGAAACAGTTTCTGCTACACCGGCACCGGTACTGACCTCCACTCCGGTTCCAACCGTCACACCGGTACCGACCCTCACGCCAACCCCAAGTCCCAGTCCGACCCCCACGCCCTGTCAGCTGACTCTGCTTGCAGTGGGAGATGACTTAGTTCATGGCAGTACACTAAACGGCGGATTACAGGAGGACGGTTCCTACGATTTTAACGGCTTTTATCAATACCTGACCGAAGAAATCAGTGCCGCAGACCTTGCCATTATCAATCAGGAAACCATTCTCGGCGGTGCCGAGTTTGCATATAGCGGCTATCCCCGCTTTAACACACCGGATGTCATGGGCGACGCTATCGTAAATGCAGGCTTTGACATTGTGCTGCATGCCACCAACCATACGATGGATAAAGGTGCCAAGGGTGTTGAAAACTGCATGAATTATTGGAAAACCAGCCATCCGGAAATTACGGTGCTTGGCATCCATGCTTCCACAGAAGCGCAAAACACCATCCCGGTCGTTGAAAAAAACGACATTCGTATTGCGATGTTAAATTATACCTACGGTTTAAATGGGATTCCGCTCCCAGAGGATAAAAATTATCTTGTTACGCTTCTGACATGGAGTAATCGGGATTACATCCGCTCCCAGATTCGTCAGGCAAAAGAGCTTTCGGATTTTGTCATTGTATTTCCTCACTGGGGCACGGAATATGTCTATGAACCGGATAAGAATCAGCTGTTCTGGACTGAGCTGTTCGCCGAGGAAGGTGTAGACCTTGTGATTGGTGCGCATCCGCATGTGCTTGAGCCGGTAGAATGGGTAGAACGTCCGGACGGCGGAAGCATGCTGGTGTTTTACTCTCTTGGAAATTTCATTTCCGGGCAGATTGAAGCCCCTCGTTTACTCGGCGGCATGGCAGAACTCACACTGACAAAAACAGAGGACGGAATCCGGATTACGGAGGCCGGAGTCGTACCTGTCATTACCCACTACAGCGACCACGTCGGTGACGGTACCTATGCCACCTACCGTCTGTCTGACTATACCGAAGAACTGGTACAGCTTCACGGCATTCACAAGCGGGCTGAGGAAAGCGTATTTACGCTGGAGGATACTTGGGCACTGGCAAGAGAAATTCTTGGCAGCTTCTTAAAGGAATAGCTGCCATTGCGTTCCCACTCGTCAAAAAGGTGATATCCGACCATAACGCCGGATATCACCTTTTTTGTTTTATAGGAAAAGACTTGTTGTAACCATATCCAATTTCTATTTCTCGTCTGCGGAATGACAACAGCAGGTGCTATTCTCCGCACTCTTCTTTTCCGGGCCTTCACCTCCGCAGCAGCAGCAGGCTCCTCCCGTTTTTTCTGCTTTATGCTTTGCACAATTTCCACCTGCTGGGCAGCCGATGCACTGTGCACCGCTTTTTTTACTCTTTACGATATACGCGACTGCCGCCCCAAGCACGATTGCAAGAATGACTATAATCAGGAAATTTTCCATGTCCATCACTCCTCTTTCCTCTTTTTCTTATGACCTCTTTAATTCATACTCACGCTGAAGTCCCTTATTTGTCTTATGAATCAGGACAACCACAACTGCTACCATTACTGCAACTGCAATCAGTCCCGGTACAAAAGCTGTTCCAAGACTTCCTGTCGTAATCAGTGTACCGACCTGATATACGAGGAAGGCAATTGTATAACCGGTGGCAAGCTGTAAGCAAATACCGCCAAGCAACCACTTCCTGCTCTTTATTTCAGAGTTCATGGCACCCATTGCTGCAAAGCAAGGCGGCGTATAAAGGTTGAACATCAGATATGCCAGTGCCGCTACCTTCGTTAAGTTCATTACCATTGCAACCTCGTTACCATCGCCGATTAACGCCAGCTCTTCCGTATCAATAAAATTGGTTAAGCCATATACCACCGCCAAAGTACCTACAACATTTTCCTTTGCGATAAAACCGGTAATGGCCGCCGCTGCCAGCTGCCATACGCCAAAGCCTAACGGAAGCAGCAAAATTGCGAACGGAGAAGCGATGGTTGCAAGAATGGAACTATCCTCTGCACCCTCTTCTACTACCTGCAGGCTCCAGTCAAAGGTCTGCATAATCTGAACCACTGCATTACAAACAAGAATAATCGTACCAGCCTTTACAATATATGCCTTGCCACGGGAAAGCATCGAAAGCGCTGCTCTCTTTAAGCTTGGAAGCTTATACTCCGGAAGCTCCATGATAAAAAAGGACTTTCTGTATCTATGTCCCGCAATTTTATTTACCAGCAACGCTCCCAGTAAAATCAATACAATACCTACCAGATACATTACCGGGCCAACCCACGGAGCATCCGCAAAAAATGCGCCTGCAAATAACGCAATTACCGGAAGCTTTGCGCCACACGGCATAAACGGAGTCAGCATTGCTGTTGCCCTGCGCTCTCTTTCGTTCCGAATGGTACGACATGCCATGATTCCGGGAATTGCACAGCCGGTACCAATTACCATCGGGATAACAGACTTACCGGAAAGACCTACCTTCTTGAAAATCGGGTCAAGCACAATCGTTGCACGTGCCATATAACCACAATCCTCCAGCAGCGCAATCAGGAAATACATTACCATAACGAGTGGCAGAAAACCAATCACGGCTCCTACACCACCAATGATACCATCTACCAGCAG
>CAZCON010000149.1:0-4690 GCA_964500085.1 uncultured Lachnospiraceae bacterium | reverse complement strand
TGGTAATTGAATATGTAGAAATATCCGGCAAACTGAAATTTCCCGTCGCTTCGCAAAATTTTATTCAGTTTCGTTTTCTTACTCTAATCGCTTTATTAATGCAGAAGGTTCACACGCCTTAACAGAAGCTTTCGCATAGTCTTTCACATTTCTCGTCACGATACAATCCATTTCTGAACGAATTGCTGTTTCCGCCATAATAGCGTCTTCATAATCACCAATTTCAGAAGATATTGCTTTTCGGCAGTCTAAAGAAGTCGTATCCAACAAATGAAACAAAGTAAAAAGTTTGCTCAAAATCTTTCGTGTTTCTGCATCGCTATGTGCCTTGAACAAAACATTCATAATAACTATTACCTGCCGATAGACCGTTGGTTCCACAAGACACATCAACTTCAGCTTCACTCAAAACAACCTTTTCCCTATTAAATACATCATAATAGTTCGAGTTATTTTTTTCATAATCATATCCATTCTTTGAAGGAAAGAATTTACCAAGCAGAAATCCACTTTCCAATCTTTCCATAAATTCTCCATATGCACTTGCCAGAGCTGCATCATAAGTTAGACCCTTTCCATTTGTTCCACAGTCAGGAATCCCCTCGATCTCTACTCGTATTGAATACCATAAATCCATACATGAATTAAAACTACTAATATAAGTGTGGATACCTAATTCATCTAACTTTCCTTTTATCTTATCTATTGTTGTTATCAGATCAGAATCTTTACGTATCATAACTTCACTCCATTCTCTTGTGAACATTTCCCATACGAAACAGATAAAAAATAAACTATTCCGTGCCCTGCTACCAACTCATTTTACCATTTCCCGACAGAAATACAAACATTACATTTTACAAATTATTTAAGTACTATATTTTTGATAGTTCTATGAATTGGCAAATCCTGATGAGAAATAATCAAAAATGTAGAATCCGATTCTTCATTGATATAATTGCAAAAAGCTGTTTTCCTATCTGAGTCCAAGGTATTAAATGGTTCATCTACCAAATAAATAGATGCATTCCTAAGTAGTTCCCTGACTATCACTATGCTTTGAGCCTCTCCTCCGGACACTCCGTCTCCATTGAATTCAACCATTCTGTCTTCTAAATCTTTCAATTTGAACCCTTCCATTAATCGTTCATATTGTGCCTGATCTATATTACTATTACCGAATACAATGTTATCTTTCACGCTCATTCTAAACAAAACAGGATTCTGAGGAATATACCCAAAAATCTGATATAGATTCTTTTTTGCAATTCTTCTTATATCTAAATTATTAATTGTAATTTCGCCGGTATAGTTTTTATATTCTCCCAACAACAGCTTGAAAAACGTACTTTTTCCAGCTCCATTCTTCCCTTGCAACAGATATACTTGGTTCTGTTCAATTGTAGTCTCTGGATAACACATTGTCTTTGACTTATCATAGGAAAATGTCACATTTTGTACTGTAACATTACAAAACTCTCCTATGTTCTCATTTTCCTCATGAATAATGTCATCCAAAAATTGAATTCGTTCTCCAGCACTTCTTATGTTATGAACACATTGTACTGCCTCAATCAACCATGATATACCTTTCTTAGTTACGGAGGTCATGAGAATCACAAATATTAGATTATGATATCCCAATATATTTTTATTGATCATCAGGCATCCGCACACATAAATTGCAGCTTCACCCATTAACATTACTACACTATTCATGTAATTCAATCGAATATTGCTTTTCTGATAGTCTTGAACGTAATGCACTTGTTTTTCTTGCCTTGTTAATAATACATTATCCAAAATCCCTTTTTGATTTTCTAATCTGATATACTCGTAATTTGACAGAATGCTCTTCAGTGCCTCTGTTACATTATCTCTCGCGCCAAAGAATATGTTCTTTTTACCTTCTAGTTTTTTTTGATAACCAAGAGGTATAATGACGGCGCACAAACAAAATAACATGGAGAAAAGAGCAAATATAAGGCTATAATGTGCTATCATTGAAACAGCTACAACAGTTGTCACTATTCCCGCGCCCAAAGAGGAACAAAAAAAGATTAAATTCATTCGATACATAGGAAAATCGTGCCACAAAATATTCATATAGGTCCCAGATTCTTCAGGTCCTATAGAAATGTCGCATTTTAGAAAGTCTCCAAAAATTGCTTTATCAGCTTCCGCACCTTCACGTTCCATCAGATTAGCCTCTTTATACTGTAAAACTGGAATAATCACACAGGTGCATAAAATTGTTAACACAATATACACAATATTCTTTCCTATTTCGCTATAATCGCCATGCATAAAATTATTTGTCAAATTCGAAAAAACTTTTGCTATAAAAACTCCCATGATACTTATGAGCAAATAATTGGTCATTCGAAATAGTATTGCCTTTTTTAGTTTCAAAATCCATTTCAATATTTTTTTCATCTCTTGTCCCCTTAAATGTCGTCACAAACAAAATCCTTGGTAAGATTCCACTTATGTGGTGTAATAGAATCAAATTTATCTGAATGTGTTACAATGATTTTCGTCCTTTGGTCATTTCTCAGAAACTCAATCAATTGCTCTAATGTTTCAGCATCCAAATGATTTTCCGGTTCATCCATTAGAAGTAGTTTCTTATTACAGTTATATAATTCCTCCAACGCAATTTTCTTCTTTTGTCCTTCTGACAATTCAGAAACATCTTGTTTTAAAATGTCGGAATCTAAACCATGTTCCTTACTTATTCCTCTGAACTTTAAATTATCTTCAACAGTACCCGGTATATATAACGTTGTTTGCGGTAGGTAATAAACATTATTTTTTAGCCAGTCACACGGTATTTTGTTAGTGTCAACATCTCCAATGGTAATGCTACCACTTTGTATTTCATATAAACCTGTGAGAAGCTTTAGTAAAGTACTCTTTCCTGTTCCATTTTCGCCTTTGATAAGTATACATTCTCCCTGAGAAATTTTATAATTCAAGTCCGAAAAAACCGGGCTATTCTCATCATAACCAAACTCTAAATTATTAATCTGAACAACATAGTTTCTCGGCTCCTCAGTAGAAGAAATTCTTTTGGGTGCTAAATCCTCAATCCTCTTTTTACTTACAACAATATTTCTTCTTTCACGATACTTTTCTACAATCATATTCATTATGTTTTGCAGTGTCGGTATCATAATAACTACCTTGGCAGCTCCCGAAAAATCTATACTTCCAATTATTACAAATATACCGACAACGATATAACCCATATAACTCACAAATTGCCCCAAACCAGTCTTGATTCCATTTTCAATATAAAAGGTCTTGTTTGCTTTTCCAACGGCATTTACAAACTCTGATACATCGTCTCCATATAATATATGATATTCCTTTTCAGCATTGAGGCGTCTAATAGTAAAGAAATTATGAATTGCCTCTTGCAATCTATTTGCCCATTTATCATTTGCTTGCATAACCTCACTATAATCCGCAACCATATGCTTGTTAAACAACGAAGGAACAATAAAATTCATCACCAGCAGCACATAGAGAATTAACGTCATAACCCAGTCACTGTAGCCCAAATAAAAAAAGATACCGACTACCGCACCCATTCCCATAAACAATTCCGGCTTAGTTCTCACTTCCCACTGAAACAAATTACTTATATCTCCATTTACTCTGTTAATAATTTCTAATTCACTAAACTTCTTTGTTATCCCGTTTCCGGTAATATATTCATTGACAACACCATACTGAATATCTTTCATTCGTATTTCATACATATAATTCAACTTTGCTTCAAACTTATATAAAAGAGCATGTCCTATCAAAGTAACTGCTAAATATATTCCTGTGACAATCAACGCCTCTTTGATATTCTGTTGCTTTTCCAAAGAAGTCATTATTCTTGCCGCTATCTCTGCCCATCCCCACATCATTAATTGCTTCAAAAAAAACACAAGTGCATATGCAATTTTCATAAATATATTACTTGAACCTTTAATTTCTTTCACCTTTCAACATCCTCCATACATTTCCAAATACAAATCATGATATTATCTAACAAAAAGATACTCAGGATGCCTATAAAGCAACCCGAGAAACATTGATCAGTTAAATATTTCAAACTAATACATGCATTTATATAAACTTATATTTTTTCATATCGAATTCGTTTACCTGCAAACTAATAAGCTGTATATCTGGCATTTGTTTTCCAACTTGTTGAACTTTATAACAGTCCGGAATATACACATATTTAATTCCATCATCTTCTTTTACAGCAATTGGCGATACAGTTTCCGCTGAATAAACCCAAAAAATTTGTTTTACACCAGACATTAATGTCATGCGAGAATAGTAATTCGCAAAATGATTAAACGATTCAACTTCATATAATAATCCTGTAAAATACTTTACTTTAAGAAAATCACTTCGTTCTCCCGTCTGCTCACATAAACCCGCTCTATATTCCTTTAGAAATGGCAAGAAATCAATAACATACTTCTTATTTTGATGAACTATATAATTCAATACGTGTCCACTTCCAGTATTCCTGTATAGGCAAAAGAATCCAACTTCTTCATATATTCCATGTAGCACTTGAAACACCCATGCTGAAATCGTAGAACAACATCCGCCACTCTTTTCTTATAATGGTATCATAATTTAAGACACTTTCCAAGACAAATCTTAATGAATTTGA
>CAZCON010000148.1:0-4699 GCA_964500085.1 uncultured Lachnospiraceae bacterium | reverse complement strand
CCCTTTTTCTTCTTTCGCTGTTTTTGCCTTCCCGACGGTTGGCATTATTATTTTTTTCAAAGCGCAACGCTTCGTCAAACTTCCTCTAACCGGTTCTAAACGTCTCTCGGTAGCGTCCTCGAGACTTAGAACCGCTAAGAGGTGATTTTGACTCAGCTAAAAACGCGGTCCTTCGGACAAATTCAAAAAATAATAATGCCAACCGTCGGGAAGGCAATTGACATTTTCGAACGAAAAAGGAGCCGCGTAGCTTGTGCGGCAGTGTTATCTTAGACTGCTTTTTATAATTTGATTTTGTTTTCTAAGTGCGAAAGAGCCGGTGTGTGTGCTTGATAGGAAAATTGTTACAATGAGGTCGGTGGTAAATAAGAATTTGTGAAGGTGAGAAAATGGCAACAGGCATTATGATAATGGGTTCTTCGGGCTCAGGAAAAACTACTCTTGGGAATTTGGTAGCCAATGAATTAGGATATACTTTTGTGGACATCGATGAATATATATGGCGTAAGGATACAGAGATTCCTTTTTCAGTAATGTATCCCAAAGCTGAAAAAATCAGCCGGTTGCAAGAAGCAATATCAAATTGTGAGCATTTTGTAATGGCAGGGTCTATGGATTCCTTTCACGAGTATTTTGCCCCTTATTTTGAATTGGTCGTACATCTTCATACAGATGCACAAATTCGTGTAAAGCGTGTGCATGAGCGAGAACTAGAGTGGTTTGGAGAACTCTTGCACCTAAATTGCTTACAGAAGTATTTGTCTCTGGCTCCAAAATGTCAAGATGCGTTATAATATAAAAGAAAGGTTTGTTTGTATGGATGAAATTGAGTTAATCCGTTTACCAAACGGGATTCGAGTAGTGTTGGAACCGATGCCGTATGTGAAAACAGCTGCCTTTGGCGTGTTTGTCGGTGTTGGCTCGGTTTGTGAAACAAAGGAAAATAACGGGATTTCCCATATGATAGAGCATATGCTGTTTAAAGGGACAGAAACGAGGAGCGCGAAAGAATTGGCGGATTTTACGGCGCGTCTTGGAGATACGGTAAATGCGTATACCGGGAAAGAGTATACCGCGTATTATGGCGTGACGGTTGCAGAGGCACTTTCACAGCTTATCGAGGTACTTTCTGATATGCTGCTGCATTCGGTGTTTGAGTCGAAGGCTCTTTCCAAGGAAAAAGGTGTAGTGTGTGAGGAAATTGACATGTACAATAATTCCCCGGATGATTTTGTGCATGAGCTGGCGCAGAAACGGGCATGGCAGGGACATCCGCTGAGTTTTCAGATTTCCGGAACAAAGGGTGTCGTCCGCGGAATGTCGAGAGAGAAGCTCTATACTTTTTATAGAAAAATGTACCGTCCGGAACGGATGGTGTTTTCTGTAGCGGGAGCTTTTGAAAAAAAAGAAGTGCTGGAACAGCTTACCGGACTTTTTTGCCCGGCGGGACAAAGCGTATCCGAACGGTTGAAAAAGGAGGCACTGGCACCGGATAAACGGTATCAAAGGTGCTATGGCGGGAAAGGACGGAAGACAGCAGGACGGGAGGACAGTCGGGAAGCTGCACCGGTGCAGGATAGAATGGCGGCACAGTATACGCGAAATTTTTCCAAAGCGGTGCAGGATACCTCGCAGCTTCACATGAATCTGGTGCTTCCCGGAATTTCTTATTTGGATGAAAAAAAGCATATAGCGACGGTGTTTCAATCGGTACTCGGTGGCAGCAACAATTCGTTGCTGTTTCAGAAAATACGGGAGGATGAGGGACTTGCCTATGCGGTGTATTCCTACAGCTGTCCGTATGCGAAGGAGGGCTTGCTGCATATTGATGCGGTTACTGCGCCCGGACAGGCTGAAACTGTATTTGATTGTGTGCGAAGGGTGTGTGAGAACCTTCGGGAAAAGGAGCTGTCGGAGGAAACTCTGGCAACGCACAAGGCACTTATCCGTACCGAGGCAATCCTGTCGAAGGAGAGCGTCCAAAGTCGTATGGAAAGTAACGGGCGAAGTGTGCTGCTGCGCGGCAGGGTAATTTCACAGGAGGAGGAGCTGGCTCACATTGAGGCAGTGACAGCGGCCGAGGTGAAGCGGTTTGCAGAGCAGATGCTTTGTCCGGAGAAAATGAGTATTTGTCTGGTGGGCGAGATGGGAAGTGCAGGAAGAAGGCTTTGGAAACGCTTTGAACAGCTGGCACGGTAAAACGGAAAAGCATATCGGTTAAAAGCCTGCAAGAGTGGCAGATGAGAAAAAATATCTGCTGGCGGCTGTGGAGGGACAGGAAACGGGAAAGGATGTGAGAAAATGACATTACAACAGCTCCGCTATGTGGTGACAGTGGCGGAAACGGCAAATATTACAGAAGCGGCAAGGCGGTTGTTTATTTCTCAGCCGAGCCTGACGAATGCCATCCGTGAACTGGAAAAGGAAATGCAGCTTACGATTTTTAATCGTACCAATAAGGGCGTGACGGTGTCGGGAGAAGGAGAGCTTTTTTTGTCCTATGCAAGACAGGTGTTGGAGCAGACCAGCTTATTGGAAGAGAAGTTTTTGCATAAAAAGGAACAGCGCCCCCATTTTTCCGTATCCTGTCAGCATTATTCCTTTGCGGTGGATGCCTTTGCGGCAGTGATACGGGAGTTTGGTGAGAATCAATACGATTTTACGCTCCGGGAAACCCAGACCTATGAGATTATCGAGGATGTGAGCCGGTTAAAGAGTGAAATCGGTATTTTATATACCTCGTCCAAGAACGAGGAAGTGATATTAAAACTTTTGAAACAAAGTGGGCTGAAATTCGAGCCGCTGGTAACGGCAAAGCCCCATGTTTCCATCTGCACGGAGCATCCGCTTTCTAAGAAGGATATCATTACGCTGGAGGAGCTGGAGGAATATCCGTATGTTTCCTTTGAACAGGGGGAGTACAATTCGTTTTACTTTTCCGAGGAAATCCTAAGTACCCTGGACCGCAGCAAAAACGTCCGGGTCAAGGACAGGGCAACGCTTTCAAACCTGATTGTGCGCCTAAACGGTTACACCGTCAGCACCGGTATGTTAAGTAAGGAATTAAACGGTGAGAATATCGTTGCAAAGCCGTTAGCCGTAGAGGAGTACATGCAAATCGGCACCATCCGGCAGAAGGATATGCCGCTTAGCCGGTATGGCGCGGCATATATGGAGTATTTGAAGGGGTATGTAGGGAAAGCCTGAAAATGGACAGAGATTGTATAATGCTCCCGCCACATGTAACAACTATTACAAGGCAGAGGTTAATCACGATATGTATAATATGTACGATTCATAATCACTGGTAAAACGGTGATTGACTATATATTCACCTTCCCTTCCTTTTGAGAGGCGGGATATCCCGTCTCTCGTTTTAAGGGATTGTTTTACTGTTTCAGATTTGATATAATCAAAGTTGGAAGAATCAATGAATTTAACAAATCGGGATTTAGAGGTGCAGAAATGATTAAAAAATTTTATGATAAATGTCCTATTCTATATGGGGTGTTATTTGGACAAGGATTATTCGTATTCTTTTTGCTATTGGAGTATTTTCTTGTAAGTACGGGTATATCCGAGTGTGGTGTAGTAACAGATTCTTTTATTAGAATAATGTTTGGTATATTTGCACTTATCTTGATGAAAAAAATTCACCAAGATAAGTTTCGTGAGCAGTTCACAACGAAAATTCCAAAAAGCACATGGTTGTTCTCGATTCCTTTCTTTATGTATCTGGGATTACAGTTTTTGTATTTGCCGATTGCGGAAAACTTAACCATAGCTTATATATCAGCATTTGTTTTGTCTTGCGGTCAACAATTGGCAACAGGTTTTTTTGAAGAAACGGCTTCAAAGGGGCTTGTTATGAGCGGTATGCTATTAAAATGGAAACGTACTGTTCGTGGACGAATATGTATAGTATTTATTTCGGGTATACTTTTTGGAACATTACATATTTTAAATGTCATTTTCAATGGAAATATTATTGCTTGCATATGGCAATCTCTATATTCTAGTGCATTCGGAGTGTTTTTAGCAGCAATTTACTTGCATTCCAATAACATCGTATTGTGTATGATATTTCATGCTATATGGGATATCTTTGTTAGAATACCAGGTCATTTTTGTGAGAATATCCCAAAAGGAATTATATTAGATTTTATTTATTTAGCACAGGATATTTTGAACTTGGGCGTGTTTCTGCTTGTGGCTATCTTAATTTGCCTGAAATATAAACCTACGTCAAAAGCAAATTGATATATTCAAAGTACAAATTCCAATTGTGCAAGCACATAATTTAAGGGTTCTGTTACCTGTTATAATTTATTATTAAATTCTCGGCAAACCCTTATAAATACTAACTTTTCTGTAGGTGAGCTTCCCATTAGGTATTCCCTTGTGTTATATCGTTTCACAAGGCATTACGAACCCTCGCAAGGGAAAAAATAAGGGAAGCAAAATCACATAACACATTATAACATAATATAAATGGACTGTGTGAACTGATTGAAATGCTTTTTAGATTTTACAGAAAAGAGGATTGATTGAATGAATATAATATATGCAGATTACAACATTTACCATAACAGCATTGATATATGCACTTATGCAGGATATATTCTGCGGATTGACTGTGCAAAGGCAGAGGAAGGATTGAAGACCACACCTAATTCAGAGTGTGCTTTGAATGCCCTTG
>CAZCON010000147.1:0-4705 GCA_964500085.1 uncultured Lachnospiraceae bacterium | reverse complement strand
GTGCAGGGTAAGCCTTGAAAATAAAAAGGTAATCAGCGGGGAGGTAGCAGCGGTGGCTGCCGGGCACAGGTTGTTTACCGGATGCGAATATCAGATGATATTACAGCCGGAGGTGCTTTCATTTCCCGTTAGGGTTTGTGTCAAAAATGCGCAGGAAGGAGAACGCAATGTTATTTAAAGTTTCGATACCAAATCGTTTTCAATTTCGTATGATACCAAATCTGGCAGCGCTTCTGACCGGAAAGTATGGCGAAATTCACTATATCGGCGGAACGGAGGTGCTTCCGGCACCATATGCCCCGGACGAAGAGGCAGAGGTGATTGCAGAGCTGTTTGGAGCTGAGGCTGAGGCTGCAAGGTCGGATCTGGTGGAGCATAATCTCAGACTTGTGGTGTACATAGCAAAAAAATTTGATAATACCGGGGTCGGTGTGGAGGATTTGATTTCCATTGGAACCATTGGACTAATTAAGGCAATCAATACGTTTAATCCGGAAAAGAATATTAAACTTGCCACCTATGCATCGCGCTGTATTGAAAATGAAATTTTAATGTATTTGCGCCGCAGCAGCAGACAGAAGCTGGAGGTATCCATTGATGAGCCGCTTAATGTGGACTGGGATGGAAATGAATTGCTGCTTTCTGATATTTTAGGAACAGAGGAGGACGAGGTGTATCGCGGAATGGAGGAGGAAGCTGACCGAAATTCGCTGTTTCAGGCATTGTCCTGCCTAAACGAAAGGGAAAGGCTGATTATTAATTTGCGGTATGGTCTGGAGAATGGGGACGGTAACGAGCATACACAGAAGGAGGTGGCAGATTTGCTTGGAATTTCCCAGTCCTATATTTCCAGACTGGAAAAGAAGATTATGAAGCGTCTGAGGAAAGAAATGCTGACAGCCTGACAGAAGGTGACAAAAGGTCTTAGTATAAAGATGGGTGCTATGGCACATCCTTATTTTAGTAATATGTGAGAGAAATTCCAGCACGTTACGGAGTACAGGAGGAATGTGTCATGGCACTTTATAAAGTGGAAATCTGCGGCGTAAATACAGCAAAGCTGCCGCTTTTAAGCAGTGAAGAGAAGGATGCATTGTTTGTACGCATCAAGCAGGGGGATGTACTTGCAAGAGAGCAGTATATCAGGGGAAATCTGAGACTTGTGCTTAGTATCATTCAGAGGTTTTCCGGAAACAACGAAAATGTAGATGATTTATTTCAAATAGGCTGCATTGGACTGATGAAGGCAATTGATAATTTTGATATAACGCAGGGGGTGAAGTTTTCTACGTATGCAGTGCCGATGATTATCGGCGAAATCAGACGGTATTTGAGAGATAATAATTCCATTCGGGTCAGCCGTTCCCTGCGTGACGCTGCCTATAAGGCAATTTATGCACGGGAGCAGCTGATGAAAGAATTAAACCGTGATCCGAGCATAGCGGAAATTTCAGAGAGAACAGGGCTTACGCCGGAGGAAATTCATGAGGCGTTTGATGCCATCCAGACGCCGGTGTCTTTATATGAGCCGGTCTATAAAGAGGGAGGAGATGCGCTGTATGTGATGGATCAGGTATGCGACAAAAAGAATGGGGAAGATACATGGGTGGAGGAAATTTCATTAAAGGAGGCAATCAGAAGGCTTCCGGAACGGGAGAAGAGAATTATAGATTTGCGCTTTTTTCATGGAAAGACTCAGATGGAGGTAGCAGAGGAGATTCATATCTCACAGGCACAGGTATCACGACTGGAAAAAAATGCGTTAAAAAGTATGAAAAACTATTTAGCAGACCGAAAAACGGAAAAGTAGGAGTGCGTCACCGGAAGACAGGGCAGGGAATATAATATAGTGTAATCTGTCGAAGAAGGGTGATGTGTATGGAAATAAAGCTTTTTTGGATGATTGCGGCAGCGCTGGTGACACTTTTGCTTGTGCTCCTTACAGTTTTTTGGCTCCGGATGTGTTATGCAAAACGAAGGGTAAGGGAAAGGAGCAGGGAGGACAAGATAACTGAGTTAAATAAGGATTTGGAACCCTTCGGCTTTTTTTATGAGGAGGAGCAGGACATTATCTGTGCTGGAATGAATCCGTGGCAGAGAGAAATGGGGTATTGCAGGCTCTATGATGTGGCGGCGCCTGCAATGAATATGGCAATTCAGAGCGAACCGATTTATTTTAATTACAACAACCGCCGGTGGTTAATCGAATTTTGGAAAGGGCAGTACGGTATGACCACAGGCGGTGAGGTTGGTATGTATGTGACGGACAAAAAGGATATCTCCATTCCGGGGGTGTTTCAGGGTCCGTTTTTTTCATGTGTAAAGGATGAAGAACGGATTCCGATGGAGCTTATACTGTACCGGAACGGGAAAAAGCTGTTTGAAAGACAGGAGTTGCACTGGTGGCTGACTGCTTTTGCAGCAGGAATGTTTTCAAAGCCGAAGCAGCTTTCCATGGATATCCGGCTTACCTTTCCCAATCATATGATGCAGCTGGCATTTGTGGAGGGCCTGCGGGAAGTGGGCTATCGCGAGGGAGCGTATCTGATTTACAGAAATACAGTACAGATTCATTTTACAAAGCCGAAAACAAGGCAGTCCTACCGAAAACGGAAGTTGTGGTATACACTGGTGCAGTGCATGAACCGGTTGTATTGCAGCGTGTTCCGGAGGGTAACCGGAGATTATGTAAGGACGCTGGATAAAATAGACTATCTTCGCTTTTTATTTCCGGTGCTGTATCGCATTGTAATACAGCTGGGGAAACCGTTAAAAAGAAAGACGGTATATGCTGCACTTCGAAAGAAAGCAGAACGTATGGGGGAGGTGTTGTGATGCGTACTGCAAAACGGCTGACAAAGGTGTATGAGACTGCGGACTGTATTTGCTTTGACCGGAATGAAAAATTTATTATTATGAGTGACTGTCACAGAGGGGTTGGAAATATCGGTGATAACTTTATGAAAAACCGTCACATTTATATGGCCGCCCTGCGTTATTATTATCAAAAAAATTTCACCTATGTGGAGCTTGGGGACGGGGATGAATTGTGGGAAAATAAAAGGATGGAGGAAATCATACAGGTGCATGGCGATGTATTTGAACTGCTTTCCTGCTTTTACAAGGCAGGGAAGCTGCTGATGCTGTATGGAAATCATGATATACAAAAGAAAAGGGAATGCTTTTTGCGAAAGCATTGTGAACGGTTTTCGTGTCAGGATACCGGAGAGGAAAAAGAATTATTTCCCGGAATTTTAGTGAGGGAGGGGCTGATTCTGGAGGAATGTGAGACAAAGCAGCGTATTTTTCTGGTACACGGGCATCAGGGAGATTTGCTAAATGATACTTTTTGGCGGTTGGGACGTTTCCTGGTAAGGCATTTGTGGCGTCAGCTGGAGCTGCTTGGAATGGAAAATCCCGTTAGTGCGTCGGGAAGCGGAAAAAAGAAAAGTAAGGTGGAGATGCGTCTGGCAGACTGGGCAGACACAAACCGTCAGCTTATGATTGCCGGACATACGCACCGGTCGCGTTTTCCAGAGGATACTACGCATTTTTATGTGAATGACGGCAGCTGTGTACGTCCCTATGCAATTACCGGAATTGAGCTTGAGAACGGAAGAATCCGGCTTGTAAAATGGAGCATCATGACAAGAGTGGACAGAAGCGTGTATATAGGACGTGAGGTAGTGGAGGAGATGACATTAAATTCTTTTGCAGAAAGAAAGGAAGAATTTCAGGAAAGCGAACGGGTGTAAAAATTTTGATAAGAAATCTTTATGACCGGAAAGCTTGACAGTCGGAATGCAAAGTGCTAATATAAACAAGGTTTGACGAATTATTTTGTCGATTGCAGTCTATGGATTTTGGCAGAAATTTTTAGATTACAGCCCGAAAAAAGAGCTGGTGGATTTGCGGTTTTTTGCCGCAGGGCATCGGCTACTTTTTTTGAAAGACGGAAAGGAGGTTAGGATGGATAAAAAGAAAAAAATAGTTGGGGTTGTTGTATTTGCAGTTCTTGCCCTTGCGCTGATGATTGGAACGATTGTCGTAAAGGCATCGAAGGGTCATGAAGCAATCGGAATACTTATGAAGGACGCAGTGCTGCATGAAACAAACAAAATAAGTTTTTTGGGACTTAAGGATGTGAATCCCGGATTGATTTCTGCATTTGCCGTAACGGCGCTGCTCTTTGTCTTTTGCCTGTGTGTAAGGATTTTTGTCATTCCGAAATTTAAGCTGGTTCCGGGAAAGCTTCAGCTCCTTTTGGAGACGCTGGTTGGATTTTTTGATAATCTTGCAAAGTCCAACAGTCATCATCGTAATAAATTTCTGGGAGCGTATATTTTTGCTGCGGGAGTGTATATTTTTGTGGGAACCATTTTTGAATTGTTTGGCTTCCAGACGGTTACAACGCATGGTACTTCCATCGCATTACCGGCACCGTTAGCAGACATTAACGGAGCAATTATGATGGGCTGTCTGTCGTATCTTGTGATATTGTCCGGCGGCATTGCAGAAAACAAGCTAAAGGGAGTCGGAAAGACGTTAAAGGAGTTTTCACTTCCGATTTCCATGAGCTTCCGCTTGTTTGGCGCACTGTTAAGCGGAGCACTGGTGACAGAAATGGTATATCATTATATTCAATTAAGCTACGGTCTGCCAATTGTGGTTGGCGTAGTGTTTACATTACTGCACGCATTGATTC
>CAZCON010000146.1:0-4739 GCA_964500085.1 uncultured Lachnospiraceae bacterium | reverse complement strand
GTCGGGGAGTTACTTAATAGTACGACCGAAACGGTGCTTGCAGCGGGGATTTTGTTGAAAAACACAATTGGAGCGGTGGGGGCAGTCATTATTTTTCTGTTTTGTCTGGCACCGCTTGTACGTGTCGGAATTGCCAATCTTTCGTTGCGCTTTGGAGCAGCGGTGTTGCAGCCTGTATCGGACAGAAGAATTACAGATTGTCTGGGGTATGCGGCAAAAACGCATAAGCTGCTCATTCGGCTGCTGCTGTATACGATGCTGCTGTTTATGCTGATGATTGTGTTTGTGCTGCTGTTCACAGGAAGCAGAGGGGGACTTTGATGGAAGAAATCGTTGCTTATGCAAAATCAATTCTGTTTTTTCTGCTGTTTGTAAATCTTGTTATGCAGCTTTTAAAGGGAAGTGCATATGAGAAATTTGTGCGGCCGGTTTGCGGTATGATTTTGGTTATTTTGATTGTACAGCCGGTGCTTCGTTTGTTTGGAAACGAAGAAAAGGTGCTGTTTTCGGCAGAACAGAAGATTTCTCTTTTGCTTTCCGGAGAAAGGGCAGAGCTTGCGCTGCCGAAGGAAGCGGGATATGAGTTTGCGGTGTTGGAGGCTTATGAGGATGAACTGACCGGACAGCTGGCGGAGCTGCTTGCGGCAGATGGCTTATTGTTGCTTACAGCGGAGTTTTCCCTGTCGGCAGAGGAAAAAAACTTTGGTGAAATCCGTGAGCTTACCGTGACGGCAGAAAAGTCTGAAGGACAGAAGCGGGAGCGGATTGAAATTGCGCCCGTGGTATTTTTCCGGGAGCCTGCGGCAGCCGGTATGACGGCAGAAGAAATTCGTGTAAAGGACAAACTTGCGGACTTCTATAATCTGGAACGGGAGAATATATATGTGAGTATCAAGGAGGAAAAGGATGGATAAGAAGACGAAGAAGGAACCCGGAATCCGGGAGTGGCTCATCATTCTTGGGGCGGGTGCGCTGCTTCTGTTTTTGTCCGTGCCCGATTTGTTTGGAAAAAAGGAGAAAGATACGATTGACACCGGAGCAAGGGTACAGCAGACGGAGGTGCAGACAGAGGAATACGCGGAACGTATGGAGAAAAAGCTTGAGAAAATGCTGCTTATGATAAACGGGGTGACCTCGGCGAGTGTGGTGATTACCGTAAAATCAACGACGGAGAAGGTGGTGCTGTGCGATACCGTGGCAGATACGGAGCATTTGCAGGAGGCGGATGGTGACGGGGGAACCCGTATATCGGAGAAGAGTACACAGGAGAAAACCGCGGTACTGACGGGAGAATCACCATATCTGACAAAAGAGCTGACACCGGAGGTAGAAGGAGTTGTTGCCGTGGTTTCCGGTGCAGGTGCGGAAAAGGTACTTGCAATTACGGAGGCGGTACAGGCATTATTTGATATTCCGGCTCATAAGGTAAAAATAATTATGAATTAAGCGGAGGGTATTATGAAAGGGAAGTTAAAAGGAATTTTTAAGAAAAATCAGGTGATTATCACATCGTTGGCACTGATGCTTGCGGTAGCCGGGTTTCTTCAGATGGCGGGTGACACGGGAAATGGGAATGGTACGCTGGGCGATGCATATCAGGCAGCCAATGCAGACGGAACAGGCGGGGAGTATTACCGGATGTCAGCGGGGACAATTACGGATTACTATGCGGATATTTCGGACGAAGATATGGTGGGTGATGCGCTTGTGGCAGAAGAAAACAGGGGTGCAAAGGCGGCTTCTGCCGGAACAGATGCGGAGCAGGTGGCAGAAGGACAGACCGGAGCAATTGGAGAAGCGGTGCTTGTCAGCACTACTATTCGCGGGGATTATGCGGTCAATGCAAAGCTTTATAGGGAGCAGACGAGAGCGCGCAATAAGGAAACGCTGATGTCGATTCTGGGAGATGAAACGATTTCTGAGGAGCAGAAGCAGGAAACGATAAATGCACTGCTGGAAATGACGGAGATTTCCGAAAAGGAGCAGGCGGCAGAGCTTTTATTGGAGGCCAAGGGGTTCACTGACGCTGTAGTAAATATTGTGGAGGAAGAGGTAGATGTCGTGATTAACGCTACGAGTGTGACTGACAGCCAGATTGCACAGATTGAAGATATTGTGATGAGAAAAACAGGCGCGAAGGCCGAAAATATTGTAATTACAGCTGCAATACAGCAGGATTAGTTGTGAAAACCGAAAGAAAAGACTTTTCATTTTTTAAAATAAATGGTATACTATAGATAATTGACAAAGTTTGCAGGGAAGAGTCGTTTGGGACGCGCTGCAAGAAACGGAGGCTTGTATGGCAAAGGATAATGAAACAAAGAACGCAAATTGGTCCTCGAAGGAGGTTTCGACCATCGGGGAAGTGATGATAGCCGATGATGTAATTGCTACGATTGTAGGTCTTGCTGCAACGGAGGTAGAGGGTGTTTCCTCCATGCAGGGAAATATAACCAATGAGCTGGCAGGAAAGCTTGGAGTGAAGAATCTGACAAAGGGAGTCCGCGTTTCGATTGACGAGGAAACCGTTGCAGTTGATATTTCGATTCTGATGTGCTACGGCTACAGTATTCCAAAGACCTGCAAGGCAATTCAGGAGCGTGTAAAGAGTGCTGTTGAGAACATGGTGGGGCTTTCGGTTTCCGTCGTGAATGTACACGTTGTTGGAGTCGATACAAACACAACCAGATAAGGGAGATTTTTATGACAAGGCGTGAATTAAGGGAACATACTTTTATTTTACTGTTCCGTAAGGAGTTTCATAAGGAAGAGGAGATGGAAAATCAGATTTCTCTTTATTTCGATGGTGTAGAGCTTTCCGAGGAGGATGGCGGGCAGAAGCATTACCGCTTTCCAGCGGCACCGGAGGGAGAGGACGCAGAGGAGGTAAAAAAGCGTTTTTACGATGTCTGCAGCCATTGCGGGGAGATAGACGCAATGCTTTCGGAGGCTACGAGCGGCTGGCGGCTGGAGCGTGTCGGAACGGTAGAGCGTACTTTGCTTCGTCTTGCACTGTTTGAGATGCGTTTTGACGAGGCGGTTCCGGATAAGGTGGCCATTAACGAAGCAGTGGAGCTTGCGAAGAAGTACGGCGCGGATGCCTCTGCCGGTTTTATCAATGGAGTTCTGGCAAAGCTGGTAGAAGCGTAAGCTTGCGGACAGGAGGCAGGGATGAACCAGCCGGTAGTTTCGGTTAGTCAGGTAAATGCGTATATTAAACAGATGTTTTCGAGGGATGACAGGCTGCGGTTTCTTGCGGTAAAGGGCGAGGTTTCAAACTGCAAATATCATTCTTCGGGACATCTGTATTTTACGGTTAAGGATAAAATGGGACAGCTTTCCTGTGTCATGTTTGCAAGCGCGTGCAGGAGTCTGTCCTTTCCTGTGAAAGAGGGACAGGGAGTTATTGTTTATGGAAGCGTGCAGGTGTATGAACGGGATGGTAAGTATCAACTGTATGCAGAGCGGATTGAACAGGACGGCATGGGAAGGCTGTTTGAGAAAACTGAACAGCTGAAGCGGCAGCTTGCCGCAGAGGGGCTGTTTGATGCCGGCCGTAAGAAGCCGATACCGAGGTATGCCGTTACGATTGGAATCGTAACGGCAGCTACCGGTGCGGCAATCCGTGACATCGTACAGATTTCTTATCGCAGAAATCCGTATGTACGGCTCTGGCTACAGCCTGCAACGGTGCAGGGGGAAGCAGCACCGGAAAGTCTGGTAAGAGCGCTTTATGCGCTGGACGCAAAAAGACCGGATGTAATTATTGTCGGACGGGGCGGCGGCAGTGCCGAGGATTTGATGGCATTTAATGATGAGCGGGTAGTACGTGCGGTAGCGGCATGCAGTACACCGGTAATCAGTGCAGTCGGGCATGAATCTGATGTGGCTTTGACGGATTTTGCGGCGGATTTACGGGCACCGACACCAAGTGCCGCGGCAGAGCTGGCGGTGTTTGAATACCGTGCTTATGCGGAGCTTATGGCAGAATACCATGCCGATCTTACGTATGCCATGTGCCGTAGAATAAACGAGATACGGACGAGAGCAGAGGCCATGGGAGAAAAACTGCTCCGTGTGGGACCGGCTGGTGCGTTGAAGCAAAAGAAAATACAAATCCTCCATACCGGAGAGCGTATGGAACAGGCAATGAAGCGGCACCTTACAAAAAACAGACATCGTCTGGAGCTGGTTGCAGGGCGTCTTCATGCCGTGTCTCCGGCAGCAAGGCTTTCCGGTGGTTATGCGTTTGTAACGGGAAAGGAGAACCGGCCGCTCACCTCTGTTGGAGATGTGGAAATACAGGAAAGGGTGCGGATTTCCCTGCGGGATGGTTCGTTTACCGCAAGAGTAGAGGAAAAGGAAGAGGAGCACCGGAAGGAGGCGGACAGTAAATGGCAAGAGTAGAAGAAACCGGAACCACAAAAAAGACGACTGCAAAGAAGGCAGAGCCGAAGCGGACGGTGGAGGAACTGTTTGCAGAGCTGGAGGAGCTTACCATGCAGCTAGAAGCGGAGGAGCTTCCGCTGGAGGAGGCCTTTTTAAAATATCGCAGAGGTATGGAGCTTTTAAAGGAATGTAATGCTGCAGTTGATATGGTAGAAAAGGAATTGCAGATTTTGGAGGAAGCGTAATGGAGTTTGAACAGCAGAGAAAGCGGAAAACAGAAGAAATCAACGCTTTTTTAACCGACTTTTATCCGGAGGAGACGGGAAATGAGCGCATTCTTACAGAAGCAA
>CAZCON010000145.1:0-4755 GCA_964500085.1 uncultured Lachnospiraceae bacterium | reverse complement strand
CAATATCATAGAAACGGTTAATCAGATTTGTAATCGTCGTCTTACCTGCACCGGTCGCACCTACAAACGCCACCTTCTGCCCCGGCTCCGCAAACACGGAAACATTGTGCAGCACCATTTTATCCTCATCATAACCAAAATCCACCTCATTCAGACGCACATCGCCCTGTAACAGTGTATAGGTCACACTGCCGTCTGCCTGATGCGGGTGCTTCCACGCCCAGGTTCCGGTACGCTTTTCGCTTTCGGTAATCGTTCCGTCCGGTGCCACCTTTGCATTCACAAGCGTTACATAGCCGTCGTCCACCTCCGGCTCCTCGTCCAAAAGGTCAAAAATACGCTCTGCACCCGCCATACCCATGATGACAGAGTTCAACTGCTGGGACACCTGACTGATATTTCCGGTAAACTGCTTTGTCATATTTAAAAACGGTACCACAATACTAATTGAAAATGCCATGCCGGAAATACCGAGATTCGGTGCGCCGCTTAACAGGAACAATCCGCCTGCCAGTGCTACCACAACATACAACACATTACCGATATTATTTAAAATCGGCATGAGCATATTCGCATACTGGTTTGCCTTTGTTGCATCCGCACAAAGTGCCTCGTTAATGGCATCAAAATCCTTGCCGCTCTGTTCCTCATGACAAAAGACCTTCACTACCTTCTGACCATTCATCATTTCCTCTACAAAGCCCTCTGTCTTACCGATTGCCTGCTGCTGGCGAAGGAAATAACGGGCAGAATTTCCGCCGATTTTCTTGGTTACAATCGTCATAATCACCACGCCGCAGATTACAATGAGCGCCATCCACACACTGAAATACAGCATGATACAAAATACCGTTACCACCGTAATCCCCGAAATCAGCAAATTCGGCAGGGACTGGGACACCAGCTGACGCAGTGTATCCACATCGTTAGTATAATAGCTCATAATGTCGCCGTGATTATTCCGGTCAAAATACTTAATCGGAAGATTCTGCATCTTATCAAACATCTTACAGCGCAGCTTCTTCAAAAAGCCCTGTGTAATGACTGCCCCCAGCTGCGTGTACAAAAAGGCTGAAATCAGGGAAAGCACATAGAAAACAGCCAGAATCAGTACCCACTTCATAATCTCACCCTTGGCTGTCCCCCAGTCACCGGACTTATAATATTCCTCAATTACCGCAATGACATTCTGCTGAAACAGTGACGGGATGGAGCTGACCACAGCAGAAAAAATAATACAGACTACCACCACCGGCACCAGCACCGGATAAAACTGAAGCAGCATGGACAGCAAACGCTTCAGCATTCCTTTTTTCATCTTCGGACGACCACCCGGTCTTTTTCCCGGCTGCATTTCCCGCTTAAATGCTTCCTTCTTCGAAATTTCTTTACTCGGCATCGTCGTCACCTCCCTTGTTCTGCGAAGTATATACCTCACGGTAAATCTCACTTGTCGCAAGCAGCTCCTCATGCGTACCTACCGCCAAAATACGTCCCTTATCCATAATGATAATTTTGTCGGCATCCTGTACTGAGGATACACGCTGTGCAATAATAATCTTTGTAGTTTCCGGAATATACTTCCGGAACGCCATACGAATCAGCGCATCCGTCCTGGTGTCCACAGCACTGGTAGAATCGTCCAGAATCAAAATCTTTGGCTTCTTTAAAAGTGCTCTTGCAATACAAAGCCGCTGCTTCTGACCGCCGGATACATTTGCACCACCCTGCTCAATATAGGTATCGTAACCCTCCGGAAAGCTTTGAATAAACTCATCCGCCTGTGCCAGACGACAGGCCTCGCGAAGCTCCTCATCGGTAGCCTCTGCATTTCCCCATCGGAGGTTCTCTTTAATGGTGCCGGAAAACAGCACGTTTTTCTGCAGCACCACCGCCACCTCATTTCGCAACGTCTCCAAGTCATACTCCCTGACATCCACACCGCCAACCCTTACCGTGCCCTCTGTCACGTCATACAGGCGGGAAATCAGCTGAATCAGAGAGGTTTTGGAAGATCCCGTGCCACCGAGGATTCCCACGGTCTCACCGGACTTAATTTCTAAATTGATATCAGACAGCGCATACCTCTCTGCTGTTTTAGAATACTTAAAATTCACATTTTTAAAGGAAACTGAACCGTCCTTTACCGTATACACCGGCTGTTCCGGATTATTTAAGGTACTTTTCTCCTCTAGTACCTCAACAATACGTCCGGCAGACTCACTTGCCATCGTAAGCATAACAAAAATCATAGACAGCATCATCAGAGAATTCAGAATCATAAAGCCATAGGTAAGCATCGCGGAAAACTGTCCTACATCCAGTAAAAGTCCTTTGCTGGAAATAATCAGATAAGAACCAAAGGACAATACCACAATCATAACCACATATAAACAAAACTGCATCAGAGGACCGTTAATTGCCACTATGCGCTCTGCCTTGGTAAAGTCATCGCATACATCCGCTGCCGCCGCACCGAACTTCTTTTTCTCATAGTCCTCCCGTACATAGGACTTTACCACACGCATTCCCTTCACATTTTCCTGAATGGAAGCATTCAGGGTGTCATACTTATGAAACACCCGGCGGAACATTGGCATTGCCTTCTTTGCCACCTGAAACAATCCAAAACCGAGAATCGGCACTACCACAACAAACATCAGTGCCAGCTTGCCACCCATAATAAAGGACATCACAATCGCAAACACAAACATCAGCGGACTGCGGATTGCCACACGAATCAGCATCATATACGCCATCTGTACGTTCGCCACGTCCGTCGTCAGACGGGTCACCAGAGACGATGCAGAAAACTTATCAATATTCTCAAAGGAATACTCCTGCACCTTATAATACATATCGCGACGCAGATTCTTTGCAAAACCGCAGGATGCCTTAGAACCGGTCATTCCCGCCATACCGCCGAAAAATAATGACACACACGCCATTACAAACAATGCCAGACCGTACCGTGCAATGACCGAAAATTCACACTCGGCCTTTATCTGATTGACCAGCTCTGCGATTACAAACGGAATCAGACATTCCATCACCACTTCGCCAATCATGAGGGCCGGCGTCAGAATCGAAAGCTTCTTATACTCTCTGACACTGCCCATCAATTTCTTTAGCATACCTATCATCTTACTGCCTCATTTACAAAAAAGCACATCCGCTTCAATGCCCCCTAAGGCATTGAAAATCGGGCATCAAACCGCCTGATGCCCGAACTTATGTAATGTACTAATTAGATATACTATCACACATTTTTTTCAAAATCAATGTGCAGTAGCAACTTTTTAAAAATTTAAGATTTCAATTGCTGCGCTTTTTTCTTTAAACAAGCCGCATATTGGCTTACAGAGAGTGGTGTAAATTGCAGCTTAGGGAAACCGTAAGAAATTTTGCGATTCATTTCCGATTGACTTTCTCCCCCTTTTGCGTTACCCTCTAACTATGGAAACACCGCTTGGCTTTCCATAATTTCATATCCATCGGAGGTCACCTATGTGGAACAATAAAATGAAAGCCTTTACGTTAAGCTATGACGACGGTATCACGCAGGATATCCGCTTTGTAGAGCTTTTGAACCGCTACGGTCTGAAATGTACCTTTAATTTAAACAGCGGCATCCAGACGAAAGCAAATTTTTGGACCGGCAGGGAGGGAATTACCGTTTCCCGTATGAACATGGCAGGTCTTTCTGAGCTTTATGCCGGACACGAGATTGCCGCGCATGGCTTAACCCATCCGGATTTGACAAAATTAGATGAAGAGACGGTTTATAATGAATTATATCGCGACAAGGTAAATCTGGAAACCTTTTTCGGCACAAGGGTCACCGGCATGGCATATCCGTATGGTGCTCATAACGAAATGGTTCGCTCTGTTGCAAAAAAAGCAGGGCTGCATTACGCCAGAACCGTTCATTCAACAAACAGCTTCGAGCTTCCAGGAGATTTGTTACAGCTTCCTGCCACCTGTCATCACAATGCAGAAAACTTAATGGAGCTGGCAAGGCAATTTGTCGGGCTGAAGCCGGACACCCCACAGCTTTTCTATGTCTGGGGGCACAGCTATGAACTGGACTTTAACGAGAGTTGGGCACACATGGAAGAGTTTTTCCGTTACATCTCCGGCAGGGACGACATTTTCTACGGAACAAACACCGAAGTGCTGGAGCCGTTCTTCCGGCAGGCTTAGGCTCCAAAAAAACAACGGAACCTATATAGCGGTAACTCCACCATATAGGTTCCAATCACATTGCATCTGCACACCTTTTTCCAGCCTCTGCCATCCGGTACGCAGACAATTCTTTTTTGTTACTCTGCCATACGATACGGATTCTCGCGACTACCGTCTCCCATCCAAGCCACCTCCGCCGGATAAAGCCGGAGTGCCGGCCGCACGCCAAAGCCCGCTGCTGCCGCATACATCGTATTAAATACCTTTTCTGCCAACGTAGTATTTACATAGTAAATCTCACAGGCGCTTCCTACTGCCGCAGTCGCAGTCGCCCAGATATAATCCGCTGCCCCTGCATCCCGATATCTTGTATACCAGCTCGTCTCATCTGCAGCAATGGCCGCATCCGTCGGTGTTGTCTCCAGCCGGAGCGTGCCCGCCTCCGCATACTGCAGGGCCTGCTCTGCCGTCAGAAGAAACACTCCGTTTCCAGAGGCTTCAATCAATGAAAGCTCCTCCTGACGAAACTCCGTTAAAAAGCCCTCTTCTTCGCCATAGGCATTCCCCTGC
>CAZCON010000144.1:0-4785 GCA_964500085.1 uncultured Lachnospiraceae bacterium | reverse complement strand
ATTGTATAGGGCTGGAAAACGGAAGGAGCAGGAGACAAGTAAGTTATGTATAAGATTCTTGAAAAAAAGCAATTAAGTAACAGTATCATACAGATGAAAATAAAGGCAGAGCGCGTAGCAAAGTCTTGTCTTCCCGGACAGTTTGTCATTGTAAAGATAGATGAAACCGGTGAACGCATTCCGCTTACCATCTGTGATTATTCAAGAGAAATGCAGACGATAACCATTGTGTTTCAGATTGTGGGAGCATCTACCTATCGTATGGCAAAGCTGGAG
Source organism: uncultured Lachnospiraceae bacterium (assembly GCA_964500085.1). Classification (GTDB taxonomy): domain Bacteria; phylum Bacillota; class Clostridia; order Lachnospirales; family Lachnospiraceae; genus SIG307. The sequence goes on along the minus strand of CAZCON010000144.1, from coordinate 4,509 downwards.
CAGGGAGATTGCTTCAGGGATGTGGCAGGACCGCTCGGAAAATACTGCGACTGGATAGATGAACCGCTTTCTGAATTGAAAATGAAGCGGGTACTGTTTGTGGCTGGAGGCGTTGGCGCAGCTCCGGTGTATCCACAGGTTAAGTGGATGAGGATGCATGGAATTTCGGCAGACTGTATCATCGGTGCGCGAAATAAAGATTTGGTTCTTTTAGAGGATGAAATGCGTGAGGTTGCAGGAAATCTTTTTATTACTACCGACGATGGCTCATATGGCTTTCAGGGAAATGTAAACGACTGTATTCGTAAGCTGGTGCAGGAGGAGAAGCGGGTCTATGATCTGGTGGTTGCCATCGGACCAATGATTATGATGAAATTTGTCTGTCTGTTGACAAAGGAGCTTGGAATCCCTACGATTGTCAGCATGAATCCGATTATGGTGGATGGCACGGGAATGTGCGGAGCCTGTCGTATCAGCGTGGGCGGTGAGATAAGGTTTGCCTGCGTGGACGGACCGGAGTTTAACGGACATCTGGTAGATTTCGATCAGGCAATGAAGCGTCAGCAGATGTATAAGACAGAAGAGGGACGCAGATATTTGGAGGAACAGGAAGGGGCAACCCATCACGGCGGTTGTGGACATTGCGAATAGAGTAAGGCAGGAGGAAACATATGGATGGATTAAATCGAGTTCCGGTCAGAGAACAGAAGCCGACAGAACGGGCACATAATTTTGACGAGGTGTGCTTTGGATATTCTTTAGAGGAAGCAAAGGCAGAAGCAGATCGTTGTTTGAAATGCAAAAATCCGCGATGTCAGACCGGTTGTCCGGTGGGAATTGATATTCCGCGTTTCATTGCAAAAATCGGAGAGGGTGATGTGGAGGGTGCTTACCATGTTATTTCTGAGTATTCTGCATTACCTGCCGTCTGTGGACGTGTCTGTCCGCAGGAGTCACAATGTGAAGCACGGTGCGTCAGAGGAATGAAGGGAGACGCTGTTTCCATCGGTAAGCTGGAGCGTTTTGCTGCTGATTATGCAAGAGAGCATGCGATACGTCCGGTTGCCGCTGCGGAAAAGAAAGGAAAAAGAGTAGCCGTAATCGGGTCAGGACCGGCAGGACTTACCTGTGCGGGAGAGCTTGCAAAGCTTGGTTATGATGTGACGGTTTTTGAAGCACTGCATGAGCCGGGAGGCGTGCTTGTTTATGGAATTCCGGAGTTTCGTCTGCCAAAGAATACGGTCGTCAGGAACGAGGTTGAAAATGTAAAGGCGCTGGGGGTTACGATTGAAACCAATGTGGTGGTAGGAAAGTCTGTCACGATTGATGAGCTGTTGAATGAGGAGGGCTTTGATGCGGTGTTTGTAGGCTCCGGTGCAGGACTTCCAAAATTTATGGGGATTCCGGGAGAAAATGCAAATGGTGTTTTTTCTGCCAATGAATATCTGACAAGAAATAATCTGATGAAGGCCTTTGCAGACGGCTACGATACTCCGATTGTGGCAGGAAAGAGAGTGGCAGTGGTCGGCGGCGGCAATGTGGCAATGGATGCCGCAAGAACCGCGCTGCGGCTTGGCGCTACGGTATACATTGTATATCGCAGAGGGGAGGAAGAGCTTCCGGCAAGGGCAGAAGAGGTGTATCATGCAAAGGAGGAGGGCGTGATTTTCCGGCTGCTCACCAATCCAAAGGAAATTCTGGTGGATGAGAATGGTTGGGTAAAGGGAATGCGTTGTGTTGAAATGGAGCTTGGAGAACCGGATGCCTCAGGCAGAAGAAGACCTGTGGAAAAACCGGATTCGGAGTTTACCCTTGCGTTGGATACGGTGATCATGTCTCTTGGTACCAGCCCCAATCCGTTGATTGCAGCCACTACGGCAGGACTTGAGGTAAACGGCCGTGGCGGAATTGTAGTGGCAGAGGCAGATGGCAGTACCAGTAAGAAAGCGGTGTTTGCCGGAGGTGATGCGGTAACCGGTGCCGCCACCGTGATCCTTGCAATGGGTGCCGGAAAGACAGCTGCAAAGGGAATTGATGCGTATCTTTCCGAAAAATAGTTTAGAGTCTAAAAGAGAGCAAAGGCTTGAAAATAGAGTGTTTGTCTCTCTTTTTTTGTTGTCTTTGTTTCGTCAGATTGCATAAAGCGGAGCATCGAAGTTTGTGAGAGTTTACGGGATTGTCGAGTCTGCTTTTTTCTGCTACAATAACAGTACAGCTGATGAAATAAAGAATTCTTTTTTCTTACTCCGGTTCGGAGTAGTATTCCATGGAAGTGCAACAGAACAGAGACAGAAGGATGAAAAAGTACCGTTAAAAAGTATCATTCAGGGAGAGGAGCAGAGATAATATGCAGAATGAATACGGGCAGGAGAAAATGGCAAGAGAGCAATTTGATGTCAGGTTGAAGGAGCAGGTGTCAGAAGCGCTGGGGACAGGGTATCAGGTGGAACAAAAGCAGATAAGAAAGAACAATGGAGTCCGAAAGGAAGCCCTGTGTGTTCAGGAAGAAAACAAAGAGTGCATGCCGAGCTTTTATTTGGAGGAAATGTATGATTCGTACTGCCTTGGACAGCCGGTAGCGGCGCTTGCAGAGCATATTGCAGAAGTAGTGCGGCAAGAGGATACCCTTGGCTTTGCGAAAGTAGAACAGCTATTGAAGCCGGAGTGGTTTGAAGAACGGCTGTTTTTGCGCCTGATACATTTTGAAAAAAACAGAGACTGGTTAGAACATACGGTTTATGTGCGGATACATGACCTGGCGGCAGTGTTTTGCGTACTTACGGAGCAGAAAAGGGAAGGTCTGAAAAGCTTTTGTCTGCCGAAAAGCATTTGGGAACAGGCAGGGTTTGGAACTGCAGAGGAGTACTATGATACGATTTTAAAAAATACAGAACGGCTGTTTCCACCGGAGCTGATGCGAATCGAAGAACAATTGTTACAGTGCATGGAACAGGAGACGGGGGAAGCATCGGGACAGCTGCGGCAGGAATGCGAGAAGCTGCTTCAGGAAGAGACAGATACCGCTTTTTATGTACTGACGAATACCGCGCGGATTAACGGAGCTGCGGTAATACTTTATGAAACGGTATCGGAGCGTCTCAGAGAATGTTTCGGAGAGCATTTTCAAAACGGCCTCTGGGTCATTCCAAGCAGCATACATGAGGTGCTTCTGCTGCCTGCAACAAAGGAGGGGGAAGAAGCATTGAATCGTATGGTGCAGGAGGTCAACAAAACTCAGGTTGTACCGGAGGAGGTGCTTTCCGATCATGTATATCGCTATGCGGCTGCCGGCGGCTTCTGGAACAGGCAGTGTAGCGAAGAATAAAATGCCGCTTGGGATATGCCAACATTTACTGACCGGAAAGATGATTATAGAAGTCCTTTAAATCATCATCTGCAAGCAGAGCTTCCGTCATGGCCTGATTTGTTGCCACGGCAAGCGCCTGAATGGAATCACTCTGGTTTACGGAAGCACAGTAGGCGTCTGTGTCCAGAGAGGTAATGCCAAGGTAAACAAGAGGCTTTCCGGTAGAAGACTCCAGAGATATGTAGTAACATTCCAGACATGGAGCCGGAGTGTCAATTAACACAATTTTTTCAAGATAAGTAACATATACCATGTAATCAAACTCATTGATTCCAGGACGGACAAAAAATTCGTAGTCGGAAAAATATTCCGTATAGGCGAAACGCGAGGAAAAATAGTCCATATTCAAATATTCGGAATCGGTTACACAGTTGGTTAAAATCTGTTCGTCTCCGTTTAAACAGGCGTTGTGATAGCGCTGAATCAGGACAGAAATGGCAAGGTTCAGGACTGCCTCGGTTTTTCGTGCCTGCACAAAGGCATCTCTTGTTTCGACCGGAAGCGGGTCGACATGAATCTGGTAGCTTCCGTCATCGTTACGGTGTATATAATACTCCGAGAACTGCGGCATCGTAACGGTGGAACCGCTGTAGGAAAGGGAGTAGGTGGCATATACAACGGAGAAAATGCCGTTGATGCCGGGCTTTGCGTATAAGGTAATGTCTTTGACCGCAGTAACCCCTGCCGTATTATTCTGAATAACGGTAGGATTCAGCATGGAAGGCTCCGTAACCAGCGCGGAGATGGTGTCAAGGTCATTTTTGTAATACCCGGTGATGTAGGCAGTAACCAAGTCGGTCACACCGGCGCTTGGTGTGCTTAGCCCGTTGGTAAACAGCGGATGTATACGTTCCGGAGCGTCAGTCGGAGCAGGGGTGGAAAGTGCTTCGTTTCCTTGCTCCGGTGGAGTGACGGGGAGTGTAGGAGTGACAGCCTCCAGAGGGGGAACGGTAGGAAGGGTGGTGCTTGCAGACTGCGTCTGTGGATAAAGTAAAAAGGTCAGACCTAAAACAAGTGCAGAACTGCAGATTGCTGACATGGTTCGCTTAAATTTCATAAGTCACCCTCCTTTCTTTTCCGATATTGTACTATGATGCCGGAGGCAAAAGCCGGTTAGGGCTTTTGCCGATTGTCATCTATAC
>CAZCON010000143.1:0-4802 GCA_964500085.1 uncultured Lachnospiraceae bacterium | reverse complement strand
AAGTTTCCCTAAGTATGCCCTCTCTGTTTTATATGCTTTCATCTTACCATAAAAAGTGCATAAAATCAATAGACTTATGTATAGAAGCTGCCACTACATATCGTATAAATTGTTTCCTTCGCAATCAATTACCACAATTACTGGAAAATTCTCCACCTCTAATTTATAAATTGCTTCTGCACCTAAATCCTCATACGCAATCACCTCTGCCTTTTTAATACATTTGGAAAGTAATGCTCCTGCGCCACCCACTGCTGCAAAATAAACTGCCGTGTTTTTTTTCATGGAAGCAATCACTGCCTCAGAACGGCGCCCCTTGCCAATCATTCCGGTCTGTCCCAAATCCAGTAATGCCGGCGCATACTTATCCATACGGCTTGCCGTTGTCGGTCCGGCAGAGCCTATTACCTGTCCCGGACGGGCCGGAGTCGGACCGAGATAATAAATAATTTCATTTTCTAACGGAAGCGGAAGCTTCTCTCCTCTTGCCAGACCTTCTATCAGACGCTTATGTGCAGCATCTCTCGCAGAATAAATAATTCCGGTTAAATAAACATAATCTCCCGTATTTAACATTCGCACCTTTTCTTTTGTAAGGGGGGTATGTATTTTTTTCTCCATTTTTACAGTTCCTTTCCTGATATCACATTTCCACGCCACTGGGACTTTTTTCCTAGAGTTATCCACTGTTTTTCCACTTATCCACAACTTATTCCGGAAAAGCTGTTCTTTAGATAATCCGTGTCACATGACGATTTACATGACAGCAGATATTAATTGCTACGGGCAGACCCGCAATGTGCGTTGGATAAGTTTCAATGTTTACGCCAAGTACGGTTATCTTTCCGCCAAGCCCTCCCGGTCCGATATTTAATTCATTCAGCTTTTCTAACAGCTCTTCCTCTAATGCGCGAATATGCGGCAGAACAGAAGGAGTATCCATATTTCTGGTCAGCGCTTTTTTTGCTAAAAGTGCACATTGTTCAAAGCTTCCGCCTATACCAACGCCTACTACCATTGGCGGACAGGCATTTGGTCCTGCCAGTTTTACCGTTTCCAGCACTGCTTCCTTTACTCCTTCTTCTCCGTCTGCCGGCTTCAGCATACAGACACGACTCATATTTTCACTTCCAAAGCCCTTTGGCGCTACGGTGATTTTCACCTGTTCTCCTGGCAATATTCTCGTATGAATAATGGCAGGCGTATTATCCTTTGTATTTATACGCAGCAATGGGTCTCCTACCACAGATTTTCTTAAATATCCCTCTCTGTATCCCTGCCTTACTCCCTCGTTGACAGCATCCTCCAGATAATCTCCCTCAAAATGAACTTCCTGCCCCACCTCCATAAAGATAATTGCCATACCGGTATCCTGACAAATTGGAATCTGTTCCTTTTTTGCAATCGTCATGTTTTCCTTCAGCTGCTGCATGATTCTGCTGCCTAGCTCTGATGTTTCTTTTTCTGCCGCTTCAAAAATCCTTTTTTCCACATCCTGCGACAATGAAAGATTTGCCTCTATGCACATTTTCTTTATGGCATCTCTTATTTGATCCGTATGTATAATTCTCATAATTTTTTTCCTTTCACATTAAGAAAACCGTCGCAGGAAACTGCTTGGCTTTCCTGCGGCGGCTCTTTTTATTTTTCCTTACTCCAGCTCAGACCCGGTTTCTTCCTCAGCCTCTTCTTCAACCACTGCCTCATCCTCTGACTGCATATCCTGCTCCATCTGTGCAAGCAGCGTATCCTGAAGCATTGGATCTGCTTCCTTTACCTTTGTAAAGCTTGCTACATGAATATCATTTTCCACATCCATGTTAATCAGCTTTACGCCGGAGGTAATACGACCCAGAATACTAATATCACTTACGGCAATCCGGATAATAATACCGCCGTTCGTAATAATCATAATTTCATGGCTGTCATTTACTGCCTTTGCGCCTACAAGATTACCGGTCTTTTCCATAATCTTATAGCACTTTACACCCTTACCTCCACGGTGCTGTACATTAAACTCTTCCATTTCGGTCCGCTTTCCATATCCGTTTTCGGATACAGTAAGCAGATGTGTACCCTGCGTGTTCATCTGCATTGCAACCACTTCATCCCCATCATCAAGGGTCATACCGATTACACCCATGGAAACACGACCTGTAGAACGCACATCCTTTTCATTAAAACGGATACACATACCATACTTTGTTACAAGAAGAATATCCTTTTCTCCATTGGTAGCCTTTACTTCGATTAATTCATCCTCCTCGCGGAGCGTCATTGCCTGAAGACCGGTCTTACGGATATTCATATATTCTTTTATCTTTGTTTTCTTTACAATACCGGACTTTGTTGCCATAAACAGATAACGCTTATCATCAAACTCCTTTAATGTGATAACTGCGGTAATCTTTTCTTCAGGCAGCAGCTGTAGCAGATTTACAATTGCAGTACCCCTTGCGGTACGGCTTGCTTCCGGTATCTCATAGCCCTTTATTCGGTAAACCCGTCCTTTATTTGTAAAGAACAAAATATAGTGATGGGTTTTTGTCATAAACAGCTCTTCAATATAATCATCTTCAATCGTATGCATTCCCTTAATGCCCTTACCGCCACGATGCTGACTTTTAAAATTATCAATTGTCATACGCTTAATATAGCCAAGCTTTGTCATCGCAATTACAGTAAGCTCATTTGGAATCAGATCCTCATCGGTAAAATCCTCATCATCAAATCCGATGGAGGTTCTGCGGTCATCTCCATACTTATCGGAAATTTCGGAAATTTCCTTCCGTATTACGCCTAGCAGCAGCTTTTCATCTGCAAGAATTGCCTTGTATTCTGCAATTTTCTGCATCAGCTCTGCATATTCCTGCTCAATCTTTTCCCTTTCCAAACCGGTCAATGCACGCAAACGCATATCAATAATTGCCTGTGCCTGCACATCATCTAACTGAAAACGTTCTATTAAACGCTCCTTTGCTTCGTTTCCGGTTTTGGAACCGCGAATAATTTTGATAACCTCATCAATGTTATCTAATGCAATCAGCAAGCCCTTTAAAATATGGGCGCGTTCCTCTGCCTTATTTAAATCATAACGGGTACGGCGGGTGACTACCTCTTCCTGATGCTTCAAATAAACATTCAAAGCCTCCGGCAGAGAAAGCACCTTTGGTTCTCCGTCTACGAGAGCAAGCATAATGACTCCAAAGGTATCCTGAAGCTGTGTATGCTTATACAGCTGATTTAAAATTACGTTTGCATTTGCGTCACGGCGAAGCTCAATACAAATACGCATACCCTCACGGTCAGATTCATCCCGTACCATGGTAATACCATCAATTTTTTTCTCACGTACCAGCTCGGCAATTTTTTCAATCAGCCTTGCTTTATTTACCATATACGGAAGCTCGGTAACAATAATACTGTTTTTACCGTTTGGAAGCGTCTCAATATCCGTCACGGCACGTACCTTAATTTTACCGCGACCGGTACGATAGGCTTCATTGATACCTCTGGTACCGAGAATCATGGCACCCGTTGGAAAATCCGGACCCTTCACAATTTCCAGCAATTCATCTATTGTAGTATCCTTATCTTCTATTTTGTTATCAATAATACGAACTACTGCATTTATGGTTTCCCGCAGATTGTGTGGAGGAATATTGGTTGCCATACCAACCGCAATACCGGTAGTACCATTCACCAATAAATTTGGAAAACGCGCCGGTAAAATTGCCGGCTCTTTTTCCGTTTCATCAAAGTTTGGATCAAAATCAACCGTATCCTTGTTGATATCAGAAAGCATTTCCATGGAAATTTTGCTGAGTCTTGCCTCGGTATATCGCATTGCCGCAGCACCGTCACCATCCACGGAGCCAAAGTTACCGTGACCATCAACAAGCGGATAACGGGTAGACCATTCCTGCGCAAGATTTACCAACGCACCATAAATAGAGCTGTCACCATGCGGATGGTATTTACCCATAGTATCACCAACAATACGGGCACATTTTCTGTGCGGCTTGTCAGGACCGTTGTTTAATTCGATCATTGCATATAAAATTCTTCTCTGTACCGGTTTCAAACCGTCTCTTGCATCCGGAAGTGCACGGGATGCAATTACGGACATCGCATAGTTCACATACGATGTTTCCATTGTTTTCTGAAGATCAACCTCTTGTATCTTATCAAAGATATGCTCGTCCATCTTTCCCTCCTGCGAATCAGGCAAATTCTAATTGCCGCACTTTAACAGTATTTATCCAAATCCTTTACAAACTTTGCATTCTTTTCAATAAACTCACGACGCGGCTCAACATCATCTCCCATAAGCACACTAAAGGTAAGGTCCAACTCGGACATCGTATCATCATCCATACAAACCTTCTTTAAAATGCGCTTTTCCGGGTCCATTGTCGTCTCCCAAAGCTGCTCCGGATCCATCTCACCAAGTCCCTTATACCGCTGTATTTTATTGTTCTGGTCACGACCAATTTCCACAAGAATATTATTTAATTCTTCATCGCTATAGGCATACCAGACCTTTTTATTTTTTTCAACCTTATAAAGCGGAGGTGTTGCAAGATAGACATACCCCTGCTTAATCAGCTCCGGCATAAACCGGTATAAAAATGTAAGCAGCAAAGTATCAATATGTGCACCGTCTACATCCGCATCCGTCATAATAATAATCTTGTGATAACGAAGCTTGCTGATATCAAAATCATCTGAAATACCTGTACCGAATGCAGTAATCATGGCTCTGATTTCCTGACTGCTTAAAATACGGTCCAGTCTTGCCT
>CAZCON010000142.1:0-4811 GCA_964500085.1 uncultured Lachnospiraceae bacterium | reverse complement strand
TTTGACATGGAGGCCTATGGAATCGCCACAGCCATGTTCCGGCAGCTTATTCCGTCCCGCTGCCTGTTTTATAAGGTGGTTTCCGATGTCTGCAACGGTGCCGTTCCTACCGCAGAGGAGGTCACCGCCCTTTTGAAGCCTCATCTTTCCGCGTTGCTTTCCTATTTACGGGAATACGAGTCTGCTTTGAGTCAGCAGGCTCTGCAATATGCTGCAATCGAAAGCTCTGTTTCGTCCCTTGCAGATACTTTTACCACAAATTATCCCTGCTCTGCCACCATGAAGCACCGGCTGACACAGCTGTTGCGTTATGCCGTCTGTGCAGGGCTTCCTGCCGCTTCACTTCTTATGGCACAGCCTGATGCAACCGATTCCCCGCATAAAAAAAAGGAAGCCTTAAAAAAACTTTCTGCTCTGGAAAATGCCATTCTTCATTCCCCGCAAAGCAGCGAAGCTTCCTTTTATATGGAAAAGCAAAAAAAGCTGCGACTGTCACGACACCTCTATGTAGAGCAGGAAATTCTGGAGCATCCGGTGACGCTCCGGATACTGCAGCATTTTCCGGCAGCCTCCATTATTCCCATCACGCACTACAAGGATGTTTTTAACCGCAGCTGCCAGGATTTGCACGCACAGGAAACAGAGCCTGCCCTGATTCTTGCTGCCAGCCACGGGACACATTTTTATCCCGGAGCCCCGGTGTGCCAGAGCTTCGGTGAATCACATTTTCTGTATACCTCCTGCGTCATGAACTGTATTTATGATTGTGACTACTGTTACTTGCAGGGGATGTACCCAAGCGGAAACCTTGTGGTATTCGTCAATCTGGAGGACTACCTTTCAGAGCTGGACGGGCTTCTTTTAAAGCATCCTGTCTATCTTTGCTGTTCCTACGACTCCGACCTGCTTGCACTAAGCGGTCTGTTACCGCACGCCGAGGCTTTCTGCCGGTACGCAGCGGCGCATCCTGGGCTTCGTCTGGAGCTTCGTACCAAAAGTGCAGCGCTGCCGTTTATAAAACAGCTTCCTGCTGCAAAAAATATCATCATGGCATTTACACTCTCGCCACAGGAACTGATTTTCCGGTACGAGCATTATGCACCATCCTTAAAAGCGCGCCTTGCCGCTGCAAAGGCCGCCGTCCTGCGCGGTTTTTCACTTCGCATATGTCTCGATCCGGTTTTAGATGTTCCGAATGCAGAAAAACAGTATACGACACTTGTAGACGAAATTTTTACAGTCCTTTCTCCGGCGGAAATCAGCGACATCAGCCTTGGCGTCTTCCGCCTGTCAAAGGACTATCTGAAGCAGCTAAGAAAAGCCAAACCGTTCTGTGCCATTTCGCACTATCCTTACGAGCTAAGCAACGGCGTCTGCCACTACTCTGCCGCACGCTGTAACCAGCTTCTGGAAGCCGTATGCAACGCGCTGTACCGTTATGGTCTGACGGAGGAAAAAATCTTTATTTGGGCTCCGGAGGAGTCCGAGGAAGGAGTATCCCATGCTGAACCATAAGCTTGCACTGATTACCGGTGTATCCTCCGGAATCGGAAAAAGTCTTTTACTAACCCTGCTTGGCGAAGGATGCCTGATTCACGGTGTAGTAAAAACCGAACAACGAAAAAAGGAGCTTACAGAGGAGCTTTCCGCTCTTCTTTCTTCCGATGCGCTTTTGCATATCACGCTTCATGTCTGCGACCTGCAGAAGCCGTCTGAGCTTGAACGGCTAGCCTGCACCATGCACCATGCCGGACTGCATCCGGATATATTAATATTAAATGCCGGAGTCGGCTTATACGGACCGCATGAGGAGCTTTCCATCAGAGGGCTCACCGAGCTTGCTGCCGTAAACTTTACCGCTCCGCTTTTACTGACCAATCTTTTTCTGCGTGATTTAAAGGCAAACCACGGACATTTGCTATTTATTTCCTCTGTTACCGCCATGAAAACCAACAACACCCATGGCTGCGCCTACGGAGCCACAAAGGCAGGTATTTCCAGCTTTGCCAAAAGTCTTTTTGAAGAGGTTCGCAAATATGGTGTCCGCGTTACCGTATTGTCTCCGGATATGACGCGAACCGATTTATACCGAAACGCTCCCTTCTGTGCCGCAGAAGAAGCGGATGCCTCCCTTGCACCGGAGGAGGTGGCAGCATATACCCTGCTCGCCCTCACCGCAAGAGACGGCCTGAATCTCACGGAAATTACCATGCAGCCGCAGCGGCATCGTCTCGGCCGTCCCGGAGCTGATGTAACCCACTCATAAAGCCTGCATAAAATCCTACCTTCTTCCTAGTGACTTTTTTCACTTCTCATGATACACTAGGGACGTAATAAAGATTTCCGCACGGGAGGTGCCTATATATGAAAATCATCATTGCAGGCTGTGGCAAGGTCGGCTATGCCCTTGCACAGCAGCTCAACGACGAGGGACATGAGCTTACCTTAATAGATCATTCAGCGGAGCGTTTGCAGCCAGCCATCTCTAACCTTGATTTGCAGGGTATGGTAGGCAATGCCTCCAGCTTTTTAACCCTGCAGGAGGCCGGTATTGAACAGGCCGATTTACTCATTGCAGTTACCGACCAGGACGAAATTAACATGATTTCCTGTCTCATTGCCAAAAAATCAAGTAAATGTCGCACCATTGCGCGGGTACGGAATCCGGAATATTTCCGGGAAAGCAGCTATCTGAAGGACTGCATGGGAATTTCTATGATTATCAATCCGGAATTTGCTGCAGCCAGCGAAATCTCACAGCTTATTCAGGTGCCGGATGCCATGGAGATCGACTCCTTTGCAAAAGGCAAGGTAGATTTGCTTCAGGTTGTAATTTCCGAGAACTCTCCCCTTCACAATATGAAGGTACATGAGTTTTCCAAAAAATTTAATCATGAGGTTCTGATTTGCATTTTAGTACACAACCATCAGGTCAGCATCCCAAACGGCAATTCTGTGCTGATGGCAGGCGACACCGTCTCCGTCATACTTCCACGTGCCAAAATCAACAGCTTCTACCGTCTGAGCAAGCTGTCCTCCATTAAGGGCATCCGGGATGTTATGATTGCCGGCGGTGGCATGATTTCCTATTATCTGGCACAGGCATTGCTTCGTTCCGGCATCGGGGTCAAACTAATCGAACGAAATCGGGAACGCTGTGACTTTTTAAGTGATGCTCTGCCAAAGGCCGTTATCATCCACGCTGACGCTACCGACCACGACCTTCTCCTAGAGGAAGGCATTGCAAAAACCGATGCGTTTGTTTCACTGACCTCTGTTGACGAGGAAAACATTTTTCTGTCTCTCTATGCCAATAAAACAAACAAAAGCTGCAAAAAAATTACAGAAATAAACCGTCTTGCCGTGGACGAAATTATCAGCGATTTGCCGATAGGAAGCATCCTCTCGCCCAAAAACATTACTACAGAATATATTCTTCAGTATGTGCGTTCCCAGAGCAATTCCTATGGAAGCAATGTAGAGGCACTCTACCGTCTGATGGACAACCGGGTAGAGGCGTTGGAATTCCATATAACGGAAAACAGCGCCGTGACTGATGTTCCGTTCCAGACACTGAATCTGAAAAAGAACCTTTTGATTTGCTGTATTGTGCGGGGCGGACGCATTATTACCCCTACCGGTCGTGACCTCATTCAAAAGGAAGATACGGTAATCGTTGTCACTACCCACAAAGGCTTACAGGATATTTCCGATATTCTGGAGCAGCCTGTAAAATAGGAGCATTTATTATGAATTATTCCATAATTTTAAAAATTATCGGCTGGGTATTACAACTGGAAGGACTTTTCTTTCTGCTCCCTGCCATTACCGGATTCCTTTACGGTGAAACCACCGATGCCCTGATTTATCTTGGACTTGGTATGTTATGTGTCCTTTTCGGCGCCTGTTACGCCTCCGCAAAAGGGTCAGCACCACCTTTTATGCAAAGGAGGGCTTCGTTGCCGTGGCATTAAGCTGGATTGTCATGAGTGTCGCCGGTGCACTTCCTTTTGTTCTCACAAAGGACATTCCGTATTATCCGGATGCACTGTTTGAAATTATTTCCGGTTTTACCACGACCGGTTCCAGTATTCTAACCGATGTAGAAGCCCTCTCCCATGCTAATCTGATCTGGCGGAGCTTCAGCCACTGGGTTGGCGGTATGGGCGTGCTTGTGTTTATTCTGGCTATTTTACCAATGACAGGCGGTTCTACCCTAAATTTAATGAAAGCCGAAAGTCCGGGACCCTCTGTCGGCAAGCTGGTTCCAAAAATACAACAGACTGCCTTTTTACTCTATGCCATTTACTTTATCATGACCATTATTACCACCCTCTTTTTGCTTTTCGGTGGTATGTCACTGTTTGACGCTTTGTGCCATGCCTTTGGTACGGCCGGTACCGGCGGCTTTGGCATTAAGAACGACAGTCTTGCAGGCTATTCCGTTTTCCTGCAGAATGTCATTACCATTTTCATGTTCCTGTTTGGCGTAAACTTCACCTTTTATTATTATCTGCTGATTCGCAAAGGGAAGTACGCCCTTCGTATGGAAGAGGTTCGCTGGTATTTTTTCATTTTTCTGGGTGCCACTGTCCTGATTACAATTTCACTTGTGGCTGAAGGCGGTGCCATTGGAAAAAGCATACAATCCGCCGCCTTTCAGGTTGTTTCTGTCATGACCACCACCGGCTATGCCACAACAGACTTTAACCTGTGGCCGGCTTTTTCAAAGGCTGTTCTTATATGCCTTATGTTTACCGGTGCCTGTGCCGGCTCCACCTCAGGCGGACTAAAGGTATCCCGTATTATGA
>CAZCON010000141.1:0-4822 GCA_964500085.1 uncultured Lachnospiraceae bacterium | reverse complement strand
GATTATTGCTGCTGCCGACCAGACCCACCATACGGGAGGACACAGTTGCAAAAAAGAACCCGAAAATTACAACAATAACCGCGCCAAGAAGGCTTACCGGAATTGCCGGAACCAGCCAGACAAGCAGGGTCAATGCCGCAATGGAAATAAGCACGATTTTCATGCTAATATCCTGTGCGGTACGCTCGCTTCCGGCACCTCCCTTACTGCCTGCCATACTCTTTACCGCATCGCGGAAAGTACGGACAATAAGTGGAAGCGACTTAATCAGGCTGATAATACCACCTGCTGCCAGGGCACCTGCTCCGATGTAACGGATATAAGAGCTCCAGATAGCACTTGCTCCACCCTCGGCAAACATTTCACCAATCGGCTTAGTTCCGGGATACAAAAGCAAATCTGCACCAAAGAGCACAATCAGCGGAATCAGTACGAGCCAGCTTAGCACGCCGCCGGCAAACATATAAGACGAAATCCGCGGTCCGCAAATATACCCGACACTCATTACCGCCGGATAAATCTGGGTTCCGATTTCACCTGCATATCCCTTTACACGGAAGGAAACCTCTCCCGGAACCGCTTTAATCCCATCAATAATAAACTTAAACACAGCTGCAAAGCCCATACCTGCAAATACGGTAGAAGCATTGGCTCCTCCCTCTTCTCCGGCAAGCAGAACCTCTGCACACGCAGTACCCTCCGGATACGGAAGCGTACCATGCTCCTTTACAATTAAAGCATTACGGAGCGGAATCATAAAAAAGACTCCCAGCAGACCGCCAAGTAAAGCAATTACCGTGATTTCCACAATGCCCGGCTTATCCATAACGCCATCCTTTGCCCAGAGAAACAAAGCCGGTAACGTAAAGATGGCACCTGCTGCCAAAGACTCTCCGGCAGACCCCACTGTCTGCACCACATTACTTTCCAGAATCGAATTTTTACGCATCACGACCCGAATCACACCCATTGCGATTACCGCTGCCGGAATTGATGCGGAAACTGTCATGCCTACACGAAGTCCCAAATATGCGTTTGCTGCGCCAAAAATGACAGCCAGCAGTACACCCATAACAATGGATGTAACAGTAATCTCAGGGGTTACCTTATCTGCCGGTACATATGGCTTAAATTCCTTTTGACTATTCATACATACACTCCATTCCGTCGTTTTACGACATTACTTAAATCAATTATACCGTTTCTGCACCGCAATTTCAACCTTGCTCCGTCACAAAACGCTTTTCCTACCGCCTCGCCCGGTGCCGGATAGGCGCGGCTTACACCGACATCGGATAGTAATATGCTTTCGCTCCAAAATTTTTTCTCATCGTCAGTCTCCTCTACTGTATTCTGGCATACGTTTTATGTTTTTTCAGCGTAACACCGTTATGCGCTGCGAGCTCTGATACCGTCACAAAGCGATAGCCCTTTTCCATAAGTGTGGGAATCAGATATTCCACTGCGCGCATCGTTGTTGTATACTGCTCGTGCATCAGAACCACGGAATTTTCCAGTTCGCCTCTCTCTTCGGCCGCCAGAACACGTTCTACCATTTCCTCCGTGGAAACGCCCGCCCAATCTCTGCTGTCAACCGCACAGCTTATAAGCGGATAGTCCGTTGCGCTTTCTATCGTCTCATTCACTTCCAAATACGGAATCCGGGCAAGTACCGGTCGTTTTCCTATGGCCTCTTCAATCGCCGCAGCCGTCCTGTCAAATTCTTTCCGAATCTCCTCAGCAGTACACCCCGTCAAATGGTTGTGGGTAAAGGAATGATTTCCCACTTCAATACCAACCTTCTGTGCATACTGCATTTCCGGCAGATTTTCTTCCAGCACCTGCTGTCCCACATAAAAACAGGTTGCTCTTTGTTCATAACGCTCCAGTGTACGTAAAATATTCATGGCACTATTGTCCTCCGAATACTCGCATATCGGACCGTCATCAAACGTAAATGCCACCAATTTAGTTTTTTCCATTTAACAATTCCTCCAGTTTGTCATAATATTGATACAGCTTTTGCGTTCCGTTCTCCAGAAGATAATAATGTCTGATATACGGAATCAAAAGTGCTAAAAGCAACAGCAACAATCCCCCTGTCCACAAAGAAAACTCAGTCATTCCGAGAATAAATACCAAAATCGTCATCAGTGCAAACAGCACCGTCACAATCAGATGAATCAGACGCTCATGCTGAAAAAAGCCAATTTGTATCAACAGCTCTGCCTTCTCCTTCTCCAGCCGGTACCGAAGCTTCTCTTCCCTGTCTGCCGACATTTTCTCAGTCTCCTTCGCAAGAGAATCCGTTAGCTCCTGCATTTTCTTCAGATAATTTTTTAAGCGCTCTCCCATAAAGGTCTCCTTTGTAAAATCTCATATTACCTATCTTATTGTGAAGGTGCCAGAATCAAACGCATTTTTCTCCAGACTGATGCACAAATGCTCCTCTGCCTTGCTGTTCCCGCAATTCTGCAGGCAGGAGCACCTTCTGATTCTTTGACCCCTGTATCATATTATACCTTTATTTCATTTATTTCACAATAGGTATACGGATACTTCCAATTAAAATCAGATAGAACAAATAAAGGAAAAAGCGGCTTTGAACCGGATTATTCCCGGCAAAGCCGCCCATGTTAAACACTAAAACGCTTCCGTTTTCCTGCTTGTCCTTTCCTCTGCTGCCTGCCCCGTAAATTCCACATCAACAGAACCGCTGCCGCTGTCAATACGAAGCTTTCCCTTTACATTCGTTCCATAGCTTCCGTCCTCCCGCTTTCTTCCGTTCACCCGGAATGCTCCGGAACCGCAGTCTGCCTCAATGCAATACTCTTCCTCATTTCCGGTCAGAATCAGCGAAACCGCACCACTTCCTGTACTAAAATCACAGTTTCCCGTAAGCTCGCCGTTCAGAGAAACCGCACCGGAGCCACTGTCCAATTCTACCTCCCTCGCCACTACGCGCTCCATCATAACAGCGCCGGAGCCACTGTCCAGATAAAGCTTTCCAAGTACAGAATCTTTTACCGTCACTTTTCCTGAACCACTCTCCAGTCCCGTTTTCTCCATAACCGTATTCGTCACATTTACTTTCCCGGAACCACTGGATATGGAGAGCAATTCTCCTGTCAAATCGCTTACGGACACCCTTCCGGAGCCGCTGTCAATCACTAATTCCTTCAACATAAACTCTTCCGGAACTGTTATTACCACCTTTGCTTCGGCAGCCGTATCAAACCAAGAAAACCAATTCATTAAAAAATCACGTTCCCGATGCGTAACACAGATTCTTCCGTTTTCCGGACGTATTTCACAATCCTTCGTTACCTGAACAGCCTCCACAGAAAGCTCCTCACCCTGCTTCACCAGAATCTCCGCATTGCAATCTACCATAATGCCGTGAATTCCCTGCTCTGCCAGCTGCTCCTTTGAATACCTTTCGGAAAGATTCACGCGCTCTCTGTCGCCAAAAATGTCTTTTCCCACAGTAAGCCCTGCCAAAACACTCAATAAGCCTGCTACTATACTGCCGATTATTACTACTGAAAGAAATCCCGCAAACGCCATTGCACAATACTTTATTATTTTCTGAATGCTATTCATTTAATATCCACGCCTCCAAACATACATAATGCATTTATATACAACACGGGCTGTTCACCATAGTTATTGATATGACTCTTTGCACCTCCAAACAGTTCCATTCGCCTTACCTTGACATTCACACCCTCCGGTATCTTAATATCAATTCTGCCAAAAATGGCAGCAGCTTCAATCACTGCTCCGTTCTCAATACTTACGGCGCGCAAATCCAAATCCAGTCCGCCAAACACCGCATCTGCCTCACAGCCCTGAAACGGTTCCCCTGCCTGCGGTGTCACTACATTTCCGGCAAAGGTCGCGGAATAGGACCGTGTTCCACGATATCGGTGCCGTTCTCGTACAAATAGACTATGAAACAACACGAACACTCCAAGAATCAAAAAAAAGGCCGGTACTAAAATTCTGCCAAACAGTTCCGCTGCAATCACATTGTTTTGCTCCAGCAGAAGCAATAAGCCACATAGTAAAAAAAACACGTTCAGCAGACCCGGTCCTTTTCTGATCATGCTGATTAGGCACGGAATTATGAAAAACAAGGTCCACCACCCCGGAAAGAACCCGGAAACCTCCCAAAGGTCAAATGCTCTTCCCCCAATCAGAATAGCGACCGTAATCAGCAACAGTCCCCATAATATATTCGCCAGCTTGTCTTTCATCTTAAATACCCCTTTCTTATCACCTTTCTGCCTTCATTGTACCCCACAATTCTTTTGAGTTCAAGTTAGAAGATAATTAAGCTTTTCTAATCCTTTTTTAATCTTCCCACTCACGATGGCACCATTGTCTCCGACAACAGCCTTCCCGCCACCGAACAGATTTAAGACTTCTCCCGTTGGAAATGTGCGCCGCCAGGCACACAAAAAAATCCCAGACAGGAACATCGCGTTCCCACTGGGATTCTCTGCTTTTCTTCTAACGTATTGCCTCGGAAAACTATGCAAGCTTAGCCTTTGCAACCTCTACTAATGCTGCAAAGCCCTCCGGATCATTAATTGCCAGCTCGGAAAGCATCTTTCTGTTTACCTCAACCTCCGCTAACTTTAAGCCGTACATGAACTTGCTGTAGGAAAGACCGTTCATTCTTGCTGCTGCGTTGATACGTGCAATCCATAACTGTCTGAACTGTCTCTTTCTTTCCTTTCTGCCTGCGAAAGAAGAAGTGAGTGCTCTCATAACAGACTGCTTTGCAATTCTGTACTGCTTGCTTCTGGCACCTCTA
>CAZCON010000140.1:0-4869 GCA_964500085.1 uncultured Lachnospiraceae bacterium | reverse complement strand
TTACAAAGTTCACGGTCTTCTCATCCGTTGCATCTGCGGAGAACGGAGTTAAGAGCATAACGCCCTCTGCAAGCTCCGTATCAAAGCCCTTTAAGGTAAGAATACCATCCATACCGTCCACGCCAAAGAACTTCGGCGCATAGTCCATACTCTTTGCCTGTGCAAGAATCAGAGCGGCTGCCTCATAGTACATCGGCAGGAATACAAGGTCTGCACCTGCATTCTTTGCGTCATTTAACTGTACGCTGAAATCGTTCTGGCTGTCTGTCGTAAAGGTTGTGGTAGAAACAACATTGATATTAAGTTCTCCTGCCTTATCCATAAACGTCTTGTAAATACCAGTGGAATATGCGTCATCGTTCTTATAGATGATGGCAATCTTTGTACCAAGCGCCTTTTCACTGATGTACTGTGCGGATGCAGCACCCTGGTTCGGGTCAGAGAAGCACATCTGGAACATATTGTCCTTCCCATCCGTAACGTCCGTTGCAGATGCAGACGGGGTCAGTGCAAAAATACGGTCCGCATAGGTTTCTGCTGCTGTTGCAATACAAGGATTGGTCGTAACGGAGCCAAGGGAAATCTGTACGTCCCAGTCCTTTAAGGCATTGTATGCGTTCACTGCCTTTTCAGCGTCGTGGGTATCATCCTCATACTTTAACTCAAACTGTAAGCCGCCAAGTGCGTTAATCTCTTCGACTGCGATTTCCGCACCGCGCTTTGCTGCGTTACCATAAACTGCTGCGCCGCCGGTAAGCGGAGCGGTTCCGCCAATTCTGATTACAGTGGCATTAGAATCCTTCTTGCCACAGCCTGCAAATGCGGACACCAGCATCGCAGCCGCAAGTCCAAGACATACTGTCTTCTTCATCATCTTTTTCATAATCTCTCTCCTTTGGATATGTACTCCTTTTTTCAAAGCCGCTTTACGACTTTACCCTATACTACTACGCTTTGTTCCGATTTGTCAATAAAAAACTTGTAGAAATCCCCCGATTTTCTTTAAAAAAATTGTATGCTTTTCACAGAAAGCAGACTTTTGGGAAGAATGCCGCCGGATTTTGAAGTGATTTATTTTTTTAAGTCCTATCTGCTGCGTGGTATCTAAGTCCATTGTTGCCCGATTGTCCAAGCCAACGATAGCCCACCTGTATACCTCTACATCTTCCAAAAACTTACATCAAAATATTTCATTTCATATTATGATGAAAGTCAATTTATTCCGCAAAGGATTTCATAACCTCACAAAAATCCAAATGTATAAGATAAACTCCCGTTTCACAAACGCAGGGGGAATTGATTGTGTGCCATTCAGCGCACAAAAAAAGGAAACCGACTAGGTTTCCTTTTTTAAGCTGCTGACGGGAATCGGACCCGTGACCTCCGCACTACCAATGCGACGCTCTACCGACTGAGCCACAGCAGCACTCGCTAAAGTTTGTCTCGCTCTCAGCGACGTTTGTTAGTATACATGATTTTGAAAAAGATGTCAACAGTTTTTTTGAAAAAAGTTTCAAGTTTTTTCAAAAACTGAAGTAAAAAGTTTATTTCCACTTTGAAATAACCGACTTCCATAATGGCTAACTATACAAAAAAAAGAGCATTGCCTCCACTCCTTTGGCAACACTCTTTTGCTTTTTCCTGTCAGTTTTTTGACTTCCCCTTTACAGGCTTGCCTCCAACACGCTTATCATCGCGTCCACGTGCTCCTTCTTTATCACAAGCGGTGGAACAAAACGGATAACATTGGTGCCTGCGGAAATCAGAATCACCCCTGCGTCCATGGCACGGGTAATGATATCCTTTACCGGATTTTTAAACTCTAAGCCCTGAATTAAGCCAACACCACGATGTGCCGTAATGCAATCTCCATGACGCGCTGCCAGTGCTTCCAGCTCGCCATACAGATAGGCTCCTACCTCGTTTACATTCTCAAGCAGCCGAAGCTCTTCATAACGGTCAAATACCGTGCTGACTGCATTTGTTACAAACGGGTTGCCGCCATAGGTGCTGCCGTGGTCGCCCGGCTCATAGGCTGCCGCCACCTCATCTGTCGCTGCAAAGGCACCGACCGGAACGCCGCACCCAAGCGCCTTTGCCGTCGTCATAATATCCGGCAAAACGCCGTACTGCTGGTATGCGTACATCGTACCGGTTCTTCCCATACCGCACTGAATTTCATCCAGAATCAGAAGGATGCCCTTTTCATCGCAAAGCCTTCTTACTCCCTGTAAAAACGCCTTCTCTGCCGGATAAATACCGCCCTCTCCCTGCACGGTTTCCATAATAATGGCGGCAGTCCTGTCGGTCAGCTTTTCCTTTACGCTCTCTAAATTGTTATACTCGGCAAACACCGTGCCGCCAATCAGCGGCTCAAATGCAGTGCGATATGCCTTCTTTCCGGTAACTGCCAAAGCCCCCATGCTTCTTCCGTGGAAGGAATGCTCCATCGCAATGATTTCACTGTCTGCCACACCATGCTTTTTATAGTAATACTTTCTTGCAAGCTTAATCGCGCCCTCGACCGCTTCCGTTCCGCTGTTCGTAAAGAAAACGCGGTCCATGCCGGAGGCCTTTACCAGCTTTTCCGCCGCAAGGGTCGTCGGCTCATTGTAATAATAGTTCGAGGTATGCAGCAGCTTGTCCACCTGCGCTTTTACTGCCTCATTGTATTTTTTGTCGCCATAGCCAAGGGCAAATACGGCAATTCCTGCGGAAAAATCCAAATACTTCTTTCCGTCCGTGTCGTATAAATACACACCCTCACCATAATCCAGCACCACCTGATATCTTGCGTAGGTATGCATCAGCACCTGTTCCGCACGTTCGATACATTCTTTTTTATCCATGTTCCTTTTTCCTTTCCACACTGTTTCCCACTTCCGGCACATCTGGCGTCCATGGCACTTTCACCGTTTTCTCCTTCGCACCGTTTTTGGTACGCAAACTGTCATGCCGGCTGCCTCTTTTATTTACCGCTCATTCTCATACAATGTATTTTCATTGCCAATAATTGCAGTTCCGATACCTTTATTGGTAAAGAACTCCAGAAGCAAAGAATGGTCAATTCTGCCGTCCATAATATGTACTCTGGAAACGCCTTCCTTTACTGCATCAATACAGTTTTGAAGCTTCGGAAGCATACCGCCGCCAATCACACCGGAGGCAAGCAGTGCGTCTGCCTCTTCCAGAGTAAGTACCGAAATCAAAGAGGATTTGTCCTCAAAATCACGGTACACACCCTCAATATCCGTAAGAAATGCCAGCTTTTCCGCATTCATTGCCGTAGCAATGGCACATGCCGCATCATCCGCATTGATATTGTAGGATTTAAACTCTTCATCCATGCCAATCGGTGCAATCACCGGAATGTAATCATTTACTAAAAGCGTGTCAATCAGGTCAGTATCCACCTTTGTAATATTTCCGACAAACCCGATGTCCTCACCGTTTGCCAGCTTCTTTTCACACGTTAAGGTACCGCCATCCTTGCCGCTGATCCCCGCTGCCTTTACGCCAAGCTTCTCAAGCATCTGCACCAAACGCTTATTTACCTTACTAAGCACCATCTCTGCTACTTCCATCGTTTCTGCGTCCGTCACACGAAGCCCCTGTACAAACCTTGGCTCCTTTCCAAGAAGACCGACCCACTTGCTAATCTCCTTGCCGCCGCCGTGTACAATAATCGGCTGCATACCGACCAGCTTAAGAAGCGCAACGTCCTTAATCACGTCCTCCTGAAGCTTTTCATCTAGCATTGCGCTGCCGCCGTACTTTACAACAACAATCTTGTCCTTAAACTTCTGAATATACGGCAGGGCTTCAATCAGCACATTTGCCTTTGACATTACCTCTTCCATCATTCCCATGATACCATCCTCGCTTTCTTTCCTTCTTTGCTTAGCTGCGGTAATCCGCGTTTATTTTCACATAATCAAAGGTCAAATCACAGCCCCACGCGGTAGCAGAAGCCTCGCCCTGCTTCATGTCCGCAATCGCAGTCACCTCTGTGGCAGACAATATCTTTGTTGCCACTTCTTCCGAATAATCGGTCGCAAAGCCGCCCTTTACCAACTGTAATTTCCCATTTTCGCTCTCAATATACAAATCCACCGCATCCGGGTCAAAGCTTTCACCGGAATACCCCAGCGCGCAAAGAATACGCCCCCAGTTGGCGTCCTGTCCAAAAATCGCCGCCTTTGTCAAGCTGGAGGTAATCACCGACTTTGCAAATACCACTGCCTGCTCCTTCGTTGCCGCATGTAAAATCTTTGTGGTAAAGAGCTTGGTTGCGCCCTCGCCATCAGCTGCAATCTTCTTTGCCAGCGTTTCATTGACATAGAAAAGCGCTTCCTTAAACTTTATGTAATCTTCGTTTTCTTCTGCAATCTCCGGATTACCTGCTGCACCGTTTGCAAGTAAGAGCACCGTATCGTTCGTCGAGGTATCGCCGTCTACGGACACCATGTTATAGGTATCGGCAACCGTTTCGGAAAGAGCCTTTTGCAGCAATTCCTTGGAAATGCAGGCATCCGTAGTAAGAAAACCAAGCATGGTGCACATATTTGGGTGAATCATGCCGGAGCCCTTACACATACCGCCGAGCGTGACCGTCACACCGCCCACCTCAATCGACACTGCTACTTCCTTTTCCTTTGTATCCGTCGTCATAATCGCCTTTGCCGCCATATGACCTGCTTCCCTGCCCTCTAAAAGCTTTGGAACCATCGCCGCCACACCGGCAGACAGCTTATCCATCGGAAGCTGCATTCCGATGACACCAGTGGATGCCACCAATACATTTTCTGCAGCTACGCCAAGCAGCTTTTCTACCGCATCTCCTGTTTCCTTACAATAACGCATTCCCTC
>CAZCON010000139.1:0-4874 GCA_964500085.1 uncultured Lachnospiraceae bacterium | reverse complement strand
CCATTACCTACCTTACCAGTGAGATTCTTGAACATTGTACGGTATATGACTATGAAACAGAGGAAACCTATGGAATCTATAACTTTGAGAAGTTTGAAGGAAAGGATGGTTATGAGTTCTTCCTGTCGGGAACGAAGTCGCTGCTTCGTATCGACAATCCGAATGCGACCACGGACGAGGAGCTTATTATTTTCCGCGATTCCTTTGGTTCCAGTATCGCACCGCTGCTTGCGGAGGGGTATAAGAGCGTTTACCTTGTAGATATCCGTTATGTGACTCCGGATTATCTGGAAAATTTTATAGATTTTGAGGGCAAGGATGTCCTGTATCTTTACAGTACGCTGGTGTTGAACAGCAAGTCCTTTAAATAAGAAAAGCCGGACTGCCGCAGCTGTGGAAAAATCGCAGCTGCGGCAGTTTCTGTGTATACTGGGGGGAGAATGGGTGAGGACGAAGGTGGAGAAATGGCAGAAAACAAGTGAAATCGGAAAAAGATGACGTTTTTTCTTGCAGTATGGAGAATAAGATGCTATAATCGTTGGGGAAAGGGGTCAGATTATGGCATTTCGTGGTTATAAGCTGAAGGCAAAGCTGTATGCGGCGCATTCTAACGTAAAGGGAAATACGGCGGATGTGCACTTTCATACCTTTACCTTTGTATTGTATCTGAATGATTTGGATCAGAACATAGATTATTTTCGTGACGTAGAAAAGAATATAGAAAGCTGGCTTGCACCGTATCAGAAACAGGTGCTTGCGGGCACACCGCTGTTTGCGGGCGAATCTACTACGCTGGAGGCGATTGGCGACGTATTTTATACAGAGTGGGTGAAAAAGGCGGAAGAACTTAAGTTTGATCTGGTACGGCTGGATGTTTATGAAAATCCGGTGCGTACTTATTCAGTGTCGAACCGTCTGCTGGACAGTGATGTAAATGAAATCAGTGCAATGCCGTATTGCTTCCGTGATACCATTGCCATGGAGGAGCCGGAACCGCCGGAGCTGGCGTGGAAGGAGGCGGCGGCAGCGGTGACGGAGCCGGAGGAGGAGAAGGAGACTTTTGCAGAACAGGAGCCGGAGCCGAAGCGGGAGAAAGAAAAGCCGGTTTCTTTTCTGGCAATTTTTGGAGCAGTATGTCTGTTTTGCCTGATTGCAGCGGCTATCGTATTCTTTTTACAGCTGGGCGGCAAATATCCGCAGGGTGCAGATACCTTCTGTCATCTGTATCGGGCAGATTTGGTGCTGAAGGCAATAAAAAACGGAAATTTTTATCCGTTATACGATGAAATGTGGTATAACGGAGTTGAAATAATGAGATATTGGGCACCGCTTCCGTTGTATTTGCTGGCACTTTTGGAGGCAGTTGCCGGTTCGATGCTTGGAGGATATCTGTTATTTGCCGGAGTGGTGTTTTTAGTCGGTTCTCTTGGCTGGCTGCTGTTTGGCATCCGCCTGAAACGGGTGGGACTGGCTACGTCGATGGCAATTGTGTGGTTTTTTCTTCCGGAGACGATTCGGGTAATGATGTCGGATGGAAACCTTCCGAGGGCGGTTATTCATATGCTGTTGCCGTATCTTCTGTATGCAACGTACCGTGTGTTGGAGGAAAAGCACCGGAGAAGTGTGCTTTCCGTGGCACTGTGCTTTGCGCTGATTGGCTTTTGTCATATTGGAACGGCGATTATTATTTTAGTTACTTTTTTGATTTTTCTTGCCTTTTATGGAAAGAAAAATCATTGCTTTGCCGAGGTGGGCCAGGTGATTCTGGCAACGCTGTGCGGACTTTTATTGACCGGGATATGGATGGTGCCGTCCCTGCATGGCAGCGGCGCGGGAAATGAAGCCGGCGGGAATCAGGTTATGAAGGGATTCTTTGTCAGTGTTCTGGAAACGCTGAATCCGGTGGGAAGACTGGAGGGGGATCTGGTCAGCTTTTATTACGGTATTCTGGTCTTTTTGGTCATCCTGTTTGGCACTTTCTTTGGTACGAAAAAGACGCTGCCGGGCTTTGCAACAGGCTTGATTATTTTCCTTTGTACAACGGAATCTGCGTATGCGTTGTTTGAAAAGCTTCCATTCAGCCGGTATTTATGGATGATTCGCTTTGCAGCAGGTTCGCTTGCGTTTGTGCTGATGTCCATGCTGCTGTGGCGTGGGCTGCGAAGGTGGGTTATGGTGCTGCTGTGCGGACTCCTTTTGCTGGATTGTCTGCCGTCGTACCAATATGTTTATACGGCAAAGGAGAACCGGAGCGCAAATGTCAACGAGTACTGGGAGGAACGCGCGGAGGAGCTGGGACTGGCAGCGGCGAAGGCAGCTACCACACAGCGTCTTGCCGTATTCGATTTGAGTACATACGGAGCCTTCGCACCGTATTATGTAGCGGGTGTGGGAGAAAAGGTGGCATACACCTATGGTGCCGGCTGGGAGGGTGCCCGGACGGCAGATAATATTGTTATGCTGAACACAGCGTTGGAAACCGGATATTATTCTTACTTATTTGACCGGTGCATTTCGATGGGAACTGACACGGTTCTGATTGTAAAAGGAAAGCTTCAGAACGGTGCGGGCGATGTAGGAAAGGTAATTGAAGCCGGCGCGCGGCTTGGCTATGAGCCGGTGGAGGAGACGGAAAACACGTTGTTGCTGCATAAGGAGGTTCCGGAAAGCTTTGGTGTTTGTACGGACTATAAGAACCTTGCCATTGGCTTTGCGGCAAAGGAGATTGCGTTTTTGTTCCCGTCCTTCGAGGAAGGCTCATCACAGGTATTGGATGAGTATAGCGCAGAAGAACTAAAGCAGTATGAACGGATTTTCTTGTCTGATTTTACCTATCAGGACAAGGAGGCGGCAGAGACATTGCTTGTCGAGGCTGCGGAAGCAGGAGTCCGGATTTATATTGACATGAACAAGGTTCCGGTGAACAGCAGAACGAATCTGCAGGAGCTGTTTGGCGTGACAGTGCAGAGTATTCTGTTTCAGGACAGCTTTCCGGTGATTTCCTATGGGGGTGGACAGTTTGCCACGCGTGGATTTCCGGAGGAGCTTACGGAATGGAGAGCGAATTATCTGGTAGGTCTTACGGAGGTGACAGGCACCTCGCAGCTTAACGGAGTGGATTTAGCGTTTTCTGGTACGGCAGGGATTGAAAATATTACATTTTTGGGATATAATTTTGCATATTATGCAGAGGTGACCGGAGATGAGCGTGCAACGGACCTGTTGGAGCAGCTGTTTGATCTTTCGTCTGCAGAGCTGCCGGAGCGTAAGCTTTTGCCGATTGAGATTACAACGGAGGCAGACCGGATTATCATCGAAAGCGCCTATGAGGATGTGAATACAACACTGTCGAATATTGATATTTTTCACAGTGAACAGGAATACAAGGTAGAAAATAACCTGATTGTGGTCGGGAGGGGGACTACGGTAATTACCATGCAGTACCCGTATTTCGCAAGCGGACTTGCAGTATCGGTTCTGGGGCTGGCGGGTTTGCTTGTTCTATGGATTTTATTGCAAAGGACCGAGAAAAGAGAAACGGCTAAGACGGCGGTACAGTAAGAGGAAAGAGGTGATTGGCATGAAATGGAAGAAGTGGTTATTGCCGGTGCTGGCGTTATGTGCAGTGCTTATGACGGGCAGACAGGCAGTGGCAGCGGAAGGCATACAGATTGACGGATACTTTGACGATTGGGAGGGTATTCCAAAGACCGGTCTGACATACGGAAGTACAAATAAGGAGGAGCTTCATGACAGTGCGGTATTGCTCGATGGTGAAAATCTGTGTGTTTACGTGAAAATGAGTGAGCTTTATCAGACACAGATTCCGTTACAGCAGTATCATATCGAGATAAACGGAACGGAAAAAACATTTTATATCTGGCATTGTAATGAGGACGGTTCCATCAACTGGGCAAAGGATACCTACAATCTGGGCAATGGCAGCTTTCAGAACGGATTCGGTGTTTTTTGCATCGGAAGCAATGAGCCGTCGCTCGGTGATGTGGCAATTATGATTTCAGATGGAAATCCGAATGATACGCTGGAGTTTTCGATTCCCGTGGAGACGCTGGAGCGTCTGTATGGCTTTCCGAAGGGAACCATCGGAGGCGGCGTGCGCGCGACAGGTGTAACTATCCGGATGTGGAATCCGAATCTGGGAGGAAATAAGGTAACTCTTACAGGCACCTCAACCGGTCCGTTTGTGGGAATTGCACTTTGCTTTGCTACAGCAGGCGGTTTCTGGCTTTATCGCAGGAAAGGAAAACGGTTGGCATGAACGGATTAGTGCTTGCAGCTCTGGCGGTATGGATTTATCTGCTTACTGTATTCTACCGTGGAAAGCTTGGCTTTTTTTACTTTTTATTCGGAAGCATCGGCAGCTTTTTTTTCCTGATGATTTTTGTAGAGCCGTATGCGACAGGGATTCTGGTGCAGCTTGTGACCACGGTGGCAGGCCGGATCGGAGGCTGGACCGGTCTGTTTGAGGCATATCGGGATTACAGCATTCTATTTGTGGAAAGCGCAAAGGATGGAGGAGCATTATCCCTGTATATTGATTATGAATGCTCCGGAGTCATTGAGATGATGGTATTTGTGTCGCTGCTGGCCTTTTTTCAGGTATACGAGGTGTGGCAGCGCGTGGTTATCGGGGTCGTGGGCTGTGTGATTATCTTCTTTTCGAATGTACTGCGGATTTTTGTTATTTGCGGTATTATTTTCGTATGGGGAAATAATGCGTACTACATTGCACATACCGTGGTTGGCCGGCTGGTGTTTTATGTGCTTGCCATTCTCTTATATTATCAGGTGTTCACCAGAGCGCAGATTATCAGACAGAAGGTGGGAGGTTTTCTTTATGCACAGCATAATAA
>CAZCON010000138.1:0-4912 GCA_964500085.1 uncultured Lachnospiraceae bacterium | reverse complement strand
AGCAAGCACTACCTCCGTGGAATCATCAGTACGATTATAGTAAATTGCCACCTGCACATTGATTTCCTTTTCCTCTACCACAATATAGTCCTTTACCGCGCCGGTGTATGCGTAAACCGTATAATTCTTATTTTCCCGGTTTTCATACACCGGTTGTGCGTAAAGCTCCGAAAGCAGTCCGTCTGTCAGCTCATCCTTTTCCGCCAGTGGGATTTCTCCCTTATAA
The DNA here is from genome assembly GCA_964500085.1 of uncultured Lachnospiraceae bacterium. Classification (GTDB taxonomy): domain Bacteria; phylum Bacillota; class Clostridia; order Lachnospirales; family Lachnospiraceae; genus SIG307. The sequence goes on along the minus strand of CAZCON010000138.1, from coordinate 4,686 downwards.
ATCCCACAAAGCTCCAATGTTGACGAAATTTCACTCAGGTTCATTTTTTCCGCAAGCTTCTCTAAGGAATCCCGAAATGCAGATGCCGTAACCGCATCCTTTTGATATAGCGTAATTTCCGTGCACAGATAATATTGTTCCTTTTCTGTCAAATATACCAGCTTTACAATCGTATGTGCCGCAGCAGCCGTCTTTTCATAGATAAATTCTTCCCTTCCCTCATAGGCTACCCGCCTGATTTCTCCATCAACAGAAAGACCAATGTTTTTTGCAAAATGCTTTAACAGCTTTTCCTCCGAAAACCCATATGGCGGCGGAAGATAACGCGCCGTCAGCGTCACTGTCCCACGGCTTTCATCCGGCTTTAGAGTCCGGAATGCTCCGGCAATGCTTGCCTGCGCCAGAAACACTCGCTCTGTCATACTCCGGAGCAGCAGTGCCGTTGTCAAAACAGCAAGCACAGTCACCGGAAATCTCTTTTTGTTTCTCCTTATTTTTTCATAAAAGCGCATAAAAATACTCCTCTCCGCTTTGCAGTCCAAAGCCTTTTGTGAGGAGTATTTCCAGCTTTTCCCTGTTTATTCCACCGAACCGCGCATTTCAATCAACGGTCCGCCGCAGCCTCTGACATAATCTCCGGTAATCGTCACCCTGCCAATGTTATCATCCTTCGGAATCTCATACATAATATCTAACATGATTTCCTCCAGAATGGCACGCAAAGCCCTTGCCCCCGTATCCTTTTCCATGGCGCGCTCCGCGATTGCCTCCAGTGCGCTGTCGTCAAATACCAGCTTTACCTCATCCAGCGCAAGCAGATGCTCATACTGCTTTAAAATCGCATTCTTCGGTTCGCGCAGCACCTGCATCAGCTGCTCCCTGTCCAGTCCCTGCAGGGAAAAAATAATCGGAAGACGACCCAGAAATTCAGGAATCATACCATATTCCCGTAAATCCTCTACCGTTACCTTTTCCAGCAACCGTTTATCTTCGTCATACTTATCCCGCAGCTCTGCCTGAAAACCGATTTGCGCGGTCTGATTCAGACGGTTTTTAATAATCTTTTCAAGGTCCGGGAATGCCCCGCCGCAAATAAACAAAATATCCTTGGTATTAATCGTCGTCATCGGTACCATTGCATTTTTATTGGTAGCACCCACCGGCACCTCCACCTCACTGCCCTCTAAAAGCTTCAGCAGTCCCTGTTGCACCGACTCTCCGCTCACATCGCGGCTGTTCGTATTACGCTTTTTTGCAATCTTATCAATTTCATCAATAAAAATGATACCATGCTCTGCCCGCTCCACATCATTGTCCGCTGCCGCCAAAAGCTTTGACAGTACGCTTTCCACATCATCTCCGATATAACCGGCTTCCGTAAGCGAGGTCGCGTCCGTAATGGCAAGCGGCACATTCAACAAACGCGCCAATGTTTTCACGAGATAAGTCTTGCCGCTTCCGGTCGGTCCAAGCATCAGCATGTTTGATTTTTCCAGCTCCACGGAAGGATTCTGCTCCGCCACACGCTTATAATGATTGTATACCGCCACGGAAATTACCTTCTTGGCATGTTCCTGCCCGATAACATATTCATCCAGCTCTGCCTTAATCTTATGAGGAGCCTTCCGGTTCTTTAGCTCCTGCACGGATGTTTCCTCTGCCTTTTTTACTTCCTTTTCCGCTTCCTTCGCCTTTTTCTTTACCTTTGGCATCTTCGGCATTTCTCCGAACCGGAACATGGCAGGGTCCAGCGTCAGCATCTCCATATACGGGAAATTGCTGCTGTTAATGGAATCAAAGGTCTTCTGCAGACAATCCTTACAAATGCATAAATCATTCGGCATATGAATCATTTTTCCTGCAACGTCTGCCGGTCTGCGACACATCTGACAATATTCCTCATATGCAGTCTCTTTCTTTTCTGAGGCTTCTCCGGCTGCCCCCTCTTTCTTTTTGGTCTCTTCTGCCGCAGTTTCCTCCGGCAGCTTCTTTTCCTCGTCCATTTTGTCCGCCTTTCTATACTAATACGCATTCTTATTGATAAAGCCCTTAAACACCGTTAAAAACAGAATTTTAATATCCAGACCCACGCTCCAGTTCTCGATATAATGCAGGTCGCAATCAATTCTCTTCCGAATGGAGGTATCTCCCCGGTAACCGTTTACCTGTGCCCAGCCCGTTATGCCGGGACGCACCTGATGCTTAATCATATAGCGCGGAATTTCCTCCTTGAACTTCTCTACAAATTTAGGACGTTCCGGTCGTGGTCCGACCAGACTCATGTCGCCCTTTATTACATTAAACAGCTGCGGCAGCTCGTCCATACTGGTTTTTCGTATCATTTTCCCGATGCCGGTCACACGGGCATCATTTTTGGTTGTCCACGCATTCACTTCCTTTGACGCGTCCTGTACAACCATAGAACGAAACTTGTACATTTTAAACTCCCGATTATGAAGTCCTACCCGCACCTGCGAAAAAATAACCGGTCCCTTTGAAGTACACTTAATCAGGATTGCCACAATAAGCATCGGCAGGGCAAACAAAACGATACACAACGCCGCACCCACAAGGTCCATACTGCGTTTTACAATACGGTTCATCACATTGCTGAGCGGCACCTTCCGTATATTGATGACCGGAAGTCCCTCCAAATCCTCCATATACGGTACGGTCGGCACAATATGGTTATAATCCGGAATAAACTTTGTATGCACTCCGGAATACTCACACTCTGCCACCAGCTTTTCCAGCTTCTCGTACTCCCCGATGGCAAGCGTAATAGCGATTTCGTCATATTCCCGCTCCTTTAACCGTTCAGAAAGCTCTGTCATGGTCCCAATAACCTCTACCTTTTTATACCGCGTGCCAACCGCCATACGGTCATCCAGAATTCCATGAATAAAATACCCCCATTGCGGATTCGCAAGAATCCGGTCCACATAAGCCTCTGCCGCCCGGCTGTAGCCCACAATCAGAATATGCTTCAGATTCTTTCCGTTTCTTCGCAGCCGTTCCAGCCCCCGGCGTACCAGAAAACGGAACAGACAATCCAGTATCACATTAATTGTATAAAAAATCGCTAAAAAGCTTCTGGAAATATCCATTTTAAATAAGAAAAGCAATACGATAAACGCCACACCGCCGATAATGTTTGCCTTTAAAACAAGCCAAGATTCCCACTGCATTCCCCTGCCGCGCTTCGGCGCATAGGTCCCGCACAGCCAGTAAATCAACAAATACACCGGCGCAAGCACCAGCAAAAACCTTGCATAGCTCTCCAGCGTATAATCTCCTGCCTTTTCCAGATTCAGCCAGTGGAAGCGCAGCATATAGGCAGCCAGATATGCAATTACCAAAAAAAATCCGTCCGCCAGAATATGAAGTCTGTTAAATGCCTTTTGGTTATCTTTAATCATCCTGTTCTCCTATCCGTTTCACCTCATATATGCTATCTTACATGATTCCGGCAAAAACCACAACAAAAAAATTTATTAAGAACAACATTTCTTAATCAATTCGTCACAAAGCCTACACAAACCCATGCTAAACTAAACCCGTAAAGAATAATCAAAGGAGGACTTTTATGGAATCAAATCAGAATGAATCACTCGAACAAAACGTAACAGCTTCTTCCAGCAACACACCGGAAAGCCCGGTTGAACATAGCGCTTCCGATACCTACCACTTCTGGGCAGAGGAAAATTCCGCCGCAGCCATAGCGGAAACTGCTGCCGCAGAGGAAACAGCCGGTTTTACCGGAAACACCGGGGGTGCCGCTGCACAAACCGTTTCTTTCACCGCAGCAGCTTCCGACACCGTACCGGGCAAAAAGAAAAAAGAGCATCGCTTTGTAAAACGCTTTTTCAGCTGTATTGCCTTTGCCGCCTGCTTCGGTGTTGTAGCCGGCGCTGCTTTCTTCGGTGTCCGCCACGCATATCACTACTTTTTCCCGGAGGAAGCCGGAAAAATCGAAGAAGTCCTGCAAAACAAACCAAATAATAAAGTGCCGAGCATTACCATTTCAGCCACGGAGCTCTGTGAGACAGGAGATTCCGATGCCTCGGAAATCGTTTCCAAGGTGGTACAGCAGACCATGCCCGCCATGGTTTCCGTAAAAACACTTTATACCACCACCTCTTATTTCTTCGGGCAGTCCTATACCGAGGAAAACGAGGGCGGCGGCTCCGGTATTATTATCGGCTCCAATGAAAATGATTTGCTGATTGCAACCAATTACCACGTCATTGAAAACACCTCTGCCGTACAGGTTGTCCTTGCAGACAACACTTCCCATGCCGTTACGGTCAAGGGCTCTGACGCGTCAGCAGATCTTGCAATCCTTGCGCTTCCGGTTTCTGACCTGACAAAGGAGACGTTAGACAGCATTGATATCGCCGTATTAGGCGATTCCGACAGCTCCAGAATCGGTCAGATGGTCATCGCCATCGGCAATGCCTTAGGCTATGGCCCTTCCGTAACCGTCGGGTATTTAAGCGCAAAGGATCGTGAAATTACCATTGAGGGAAATGATATGATTCTCTTACAGACCAACGCTGCCATCAACTCCGGCAACAGCGGCGGTGCGCTGCTAAACACAAAGGGCGAGGTCATCGGTATCAACAACGCAAAGCTTTCCAGCACCGATATTGAGGGCATCTGCTTTGCCATCCCGATTTCCAAGGC
>CAZCON010000137.1:0-4951 GCA_964500085.1 uncultured Lachnospiraceae bacterium | reverse complement strand
GTTGTCATATCCTCCTGTCCCAGACCGGCAGCAAGCACAAACGGTCCATAGGTAACCGCCGCACTGTTCGGCGCATCCGGCAACGGATGCAGCTTCACCACCGGTTTTAATGTAAGCACTACCTGCTCTCCGTCTGCCCAGTTTCCTTCCAGAAGCAGATATCCGTCCTTTACATGGTGCTCCGGCACAATCCCATTGATTCTGACATCCGCGTCACCCGCAGACCATTCCGGCAAACGCAGTGCAAGCGTAAACCGCTTCGGCGCATCCAGCTTTACAGAAAAAGAAACCTCATCAAAGCGGTTGATATCCACCGTCTGCGTCAGCCACAATCCAAGCTCTTCAAAGCGGAGCACGGAAGCTATGTATAAATTTACGTAAAGTGTATTTTCTGCGGTATGATAGATGGCATGATTCAGCTTTGTAAAGTTTTCCATGCCGGTTCCTGTACAGCACCAAAACTTTGTAAACGGACTACTAAATGTTTTAAAATACCCTGCTGCCATTGGCTGAAAATAGGTCGTCATGCCATCCTCCGGATTCTGAGAACCGAGAATTGCATTCATAAAGGTACGCTCATAATAATCCATATAACGCTTTTCGCCGGTCACGGAATATAACCGTTCCGCAAGCTTTAACATGTTATAGGTGTTACAGGTCTCGCAATTACACTGGGTACGGTTCGCGCCCAGCTCTCTCGGCACACGGAAATGCTCCCATTCGCTGTTTCCGCCGGTCACGTAGGTATGGTTTTTTAAAACCATGTCAAAAAAGGCTTTTGCCGCATCCAGATAAAACCGTTCCGACTCTCCCAGCGCGAGATAGCGGTTCAACGCCCCAAGAAATTTTGGAATTGTGGTGTTGGCATGCTTGTTCCGCAACACATCATTTCCCTCTGCAATCTGCTCGAACAGTTCCGTTTCGTCAAACTTTGCAGCCGCCTCAGCAAACTCCTTCCTGCCTGTCTCCCGGTACAGCTCGTACAGACAGTCGTTCATACCGCCATATTCGATACAAAGCACATTTTTCTGTACCTTTTCCGTCCAATTCATGACACGCGCATATGTCCAGTCTCCAAGCTTTACTGCAATATCAAGCGCCTGCGGCAGCTTTGCCAGCTGATATACTGAAATCAGTCCCGCCAGTATTTTATGCATGGTATACCACGGCACCCATGACAGACCGCCCTTCTCCAGCCGGTCAAAAATTTCCTCCCCTGAGGTAAACAAATAGCCATTTTCTGCCTGACACTTTAAAAGCTCAGCTAATATATATTCCAGACGCTCCCTGATGTCCTCCGCATCCGTCGCCGCATAAAGCTGCGCCAGTGCTGTCATATAGTGTCCCAGAGTATGTCCGGCAATCTCCGCATTCTCCCAGCCGCCCGGATAACGCTCTGCCTTCTTTTCCAGACCTGCCGTCTCTCTGAAGCCGGCAAGAAGTCTGTCTGTCTCAATACTGCGCAGGTACTCCTGTTCTTTACTAAAAGCATTTACAAAAACAGGTTCTGTAATCTCCACTGCATTTAACGCAAACTCACGAATCAGCATACAGCCTACCCCTTTCTTCCTTAGAATCCAAACCTTTGTCTATCAGTATACCATAAACCTATGGCAAAGTGATGTCAATTTTACTGTGATTCCCTATAAATTCCAAAATATTGGTCGATCCATGCAAGACGTGCATCAATCCATGCAAGAAACGCCTCTGCTGCCTCTTCCTGTGTGTCATACACGGAGCCATAGCTGAAATTGGCTCCCCATCCAAAATCTCCCCGGCTCCAGTCATCAAAATTCCAGCCGTCCTCCGGCATCTCCCAACCGTCAAAATTCCAGCCGTCCTCCGGCATCTCCCAGCCGTCAAAATTCCAGCCGTCCTCCGGCATCTCCCAGCCATCAAAATTCCAGCCGTCCTCCGGCATCTCCCAGCCGTCAAAGCTTCCCATTCCTATCAGATTTTCCCGCCAGTGGGCATACTCCCGTTCAAAAGCTCCGGCCGCCTCCTCGGTCACGGTTCTTACCAGTTCCTTTGCCCGTATAAGCTGACTGTTCTCCCCCGTAGAAATTTCCTTGTAGCGCTCTGCTGCCAGCTCGCGGAACCAGTCATATTCCCCCAGCTTCCGTAACAGATGATACATATACACCGTGCCCTCTGCTTCCGTATATCCGTTAAAATTCCCATAGGCAAGATCAAAATCCCAGGGAGCTCCAAACATTAGCTTTCCTCCCGCGTCCTTATACACATACATACTGCTGTAATTATTGTCAAAATCATTTCCGAGCAGCTGCACCAGATACATATCTACAGCAGAAGACACATCAATCAATTCCTCTATCGCTGTTCTCGTCTTTTCCTTGTACACTGCATCATAAACTTGAATCATGAATTTCTGAATATACGTCACCTGCTCTGCAGAACGAGCATCGCTTTTTATCACATAATACGCTGCTGTTTCATCAAAGCTTCGTTCCATCAGCATCTGCATACTGTTCTTATCCTCAGCAGCATAGCCTGTCACCCCAAACCATGCTTCTCCCTCGTTTCCTTCTTCCTTTCTTCTGGTACTGTCTGCCTCCAGTTCCAGAAGATATCCTGTATCGACAATGCTGCCGTCCTTCACGCCGCTTTCGTCCAACGCAATCCGGTTATCGTCCACCTGTGTCTGTTCTGCCAGAAGATACATCCCAATGTACTCCTGGTTCAGATATACCTCCACCAGTTCGCAATCCGTGGTATAGGAAATCCCCTCTAATGTATTTGCAAGCCGGTAGGTAAAAAAATTTCGCAGCAGAGAAGGGTCGTTCATCTCTGCCAATAGAACCCAGCTTTTATGCTCTCCCTCTGAAAGCCCCAGAAGCCTTTGCTTTTCCTTAAACTTAATACGATACGGCTTCTTTTCATACATCTGCGTGCTGTTTCCGCGCAAGCGAATGCCTGCCGGCTCTCCATTCAATACATACGCTTCTTCACAATTTGTCACAGAAACCGTGCAGTCTGTATATGTCTCATTGTCCGACACCTCTGTCTGCCCTGCCGTTTCGATAAAAAGCAGCGGTACCTCGCCGTATACCGGCTCTGCCGTCTGCATTTCCGCGGCTGTGTTTTCCGGCATTTCTGAAGGTTTCGGAAGCAGCGTCTCCGTCGGTTCCGTCTGCGCCTGTCCGGCCGGTACGGTCTGTGCCGTCGGTGTCAGCGCCTTGTCCTCTTCCTTCTCTTTTTCTCCGCATCCTGCACACAGTGCCAGTACACCCACCATTGCCATTCCTAACAGTATTTTTTTTGCTTGCATCCGCTCCTACTCCTTTCCTTTTGCAGGCGGTTCCTGCTACGATTTCTTTTCTCAAGTCAGAATTTTTTCCAGCCCGACCCGTTCTCATAAAATGATGTCAGGGTTGTATCATAAAATATTGCCGAAAAGGAAAGAGCCCTTTGCTCTCCACAAAAAAGGCTCTTCCTGCATATTCAGTAAATCAAATCGAGATTTAATTTCCGAACAATGTTGCTTTTCACCATCGCTCAGCCGCATTAAACGGTTGCTACTGCATCAAAGCTGTCCTTTAATGCCGGGTAAAGCTTCTTAAACACCTGATATTTTGCCTCGTACTTTGCAACAAGCTCCGGCTCCGGCTCAGTAGTATCTACAACGGTAATGAACTTGTCTGCCGCCTCTTCTACGGAAGCATACTCGCCACAGCCTACTGCTGCAAGAATTGCTCCGCCGTAGCCCGGACCCTCTTCGCTGTTGATGATGTCTACCTTAACATTCATAATGTTGGCAAGCATTTTTCTCCAAAGCGGGCTCTTTGCACCGCCGCCGGTTGCACGGATGCGGTCAATCTTTACACCAAGGCTTCTTGCAATTTCAAGAGAATCACGCAGTGCATAGGTAACACCCTCAAGCACAGCCTGCGTCATATCTGCTCTTGTGGAATCCATCGTGAGACCAATAAAGCAGCCTCTTGCATTCGGATTATTGTGCGGGGTTCTCTCACCCATCAGGTACGGCAGGTAATAAACGTGATTCTCACCAAGGGTGGTAATTGCCTTCTGCTCGCCTGCGTAATCCTTGGTACCGATGATTTCGTCCATCCACCACTTGTTGGAGGATGCAGCGGAAAGCATGCAGCCCATCAAATGGAACTTGCCGTTTGCATGTGCAAACATATGTAAAGCGTTCTGATCGTCCACTGCGAACTTATCACAAGCGATAAATACCGTACCGGAGGTTCCGAGAGACACGATACACATGCCATCCTTGGTAGTGCCGGTTCCGATTGCGCCTGCAGCGTTATCACCCGCACCTGCAATAATCTTAACCTCCGTGGAGAAGCCAAGGCGTTCTGCCATAGCCGGAGTCAGGGTACCTACTACTTCAAAGCTGTCGTAAATCTTTGCAAGCTGTTCTTCCTTAATACCACAAATTTCAAGCATTTCCTTAGACCAGCACTTGTGCTCTACATCCATAAGAAGCATACCTGACGCATCGGAAGCATCCGTACAGTGTACGCCGGAAAGAAGATATGCAAGGTAGTCCTTCGGAAGCATAATCTTCTTAATCCTTGCAAAGTTCTCCGGCTCGTTCTTCTTCACCCAAAGAAGCTTCGGAGCGGTGAAGCCGGTGAGCGCCATGTTTGCAGTGTAAGAAGAAATCTTCTCACGTCCGATGGTCTTATTTAAGTAGTCGCACTCTTCCTGTGTTCTTCCGTCATTCCAAAGAATTGCCGGACGAATGACCTTATCGTTTTCATCTAAGATAACAAGACCGTGCATCTGGCCGCCGAAGCTGATTCCCGCCAGCTTACTCTTATCCAGACCGTCAAAAATCTCTGCAATACCGCTCTCAAAGCCTGCAAACCAATCCTCCGGATTCTGCTCGGACCAGCCCGGCTTCGGGAAAGACAGGCCATACTCACGGCTTGCAGTCTTCACAATCCTGCCGTCACTCTCCATC
>CAZCON010000136.1:1715-4975 GCA_964500085.1 uncultured Lachnospiraceae bacterium | reverse complement strand
GGCATACCGCAAATGCGGAAGCAATCGCGGAAATTGTAAAGAATGTTTCTATTGGTACGGAAATCGGCGGTGGAATTCGTACCTTGGAAGATATTAAGCAGAAGTTGAATTTAGGACTGAATCGTGTTATTATAGGTACGAAGGCAGTAAAGGAGCCACAGTTTATCAAAGAGGCGATTGCAGCGTTTGGTGCAGAGCGTATTGTCCTCGGGATTGATGCCAAGGACGGCATGGTAGCCATTGAAGGCTGGGAAACGGTCAGCGACCGTTCTGCGGTAGCGTTTGCACTGGAGATGAAAAAGCTTGGCGCAACCACGGTAATTTATACCGATATCGCAAGAGACGGGATGCTTACCGGACCAAACTTTGAGCGCACGGAGGAGATGATAAGGGAAACCGGCATGGAGATTATTGCGTCCGGCGGGGTTTCCTCCATGGAAGATTTGGTGCGTCTTAGTGAAATCGGTTGTGCAGGTGCCATCATCGGCAAGGCAATCTATGAAAAGAGGGTAAATCTTGCGGAGGCAGTGGCGCGTTTTGAACGATAATCTGCCTATATAGGAGCGGAAACAGGATGCCGAAGGTCACATAGAAATGAGAAGCAGGTTCGGCAAGGCAACCGAAAGGAGACAGCATGCGAAAGAAATTATTTGCTTACATCAATACGGAGAGTGAATTTGAAGAGAACGTGGCAGAAGCCGTGAACCGTTATTTCTTAAACGGTGCGGACGGACTGTTCCTTTACAGCTACATTGCGGAGGCTGCATACAAGGAAGAGTTTTTCCACATGATAAAACGGGTTACAGAAAATCTGGCATTAAATTACTATGTAGGATGTCATGTGGCACGCTTTGAGGATGTGAAAAAGGCGTTTTATACCGGCGCGTCTGCGGTGGTGATTCCGGCAGATGGCTTGGAAGACTGGGATGTGATTAAGGAATCGGTGGACCGCTTCGGCAGTGAGAAGATTTTTGTTGAGCTGAATGCTTCTAAGGCGGACAGTGAAGAAGGTGTTGCAGCACTTTCTGCAAAGGTGGCAAAGGCATGTGGTCTTGGAGCCGGCGGTCTTATGTTTAAGCATGTCACGCTGGGACCGTGCCTGACGGCATATATTAAGACGCTTGCGGTTCCGGTTATGATTCGCGATAGCCTGGTTCGTAATTCCGTCGAGGACATTCTTGGAACAGAGGGCGTTTCCATTCTTGCTACGAATTATTACAAGAATAAGGATATCCGCAGAGTGAAGGAGTCTCTTACGGTTGACGGGATTGATATGTATCATCTGGAAAGCGCCCTGCCGTTTTCAGAGTTTAAGAAAGATGCAAACGGACTTGTGCCGGTAGTGGTACAGGATTATCGCAGCAATGAGGTCTTGATGCTTGCCTATATGAATGAGGAGTCGTATCATAAGACGATAGAAGACGGTCGTATGACCTATTATTCCCGTAGCCGTCAGGAGCTTTGGTTAAAAGGGGAGACCTCCGGTAATTATCAGTATGTGAAATCTCTCGCACTGGATTGTGATAAGGACACGATTCTGGCAAAGGTATATCCAATCGGGCCGGCATGTCATACCGGTCACACCAGCTGCTTTTTTACTGAGCTTACGGAGGGGGGACAGGAAGCAGTATCTCCGCGTGAGGTGCTGGAGGAGCTTTATTCTACAATTGTAGATAGAAAGGCACATCCAAAGGAAGGCTCCTATACCAATTATTTATTTGAAAAGGGAATTGATAAGATATTAAAGAAATGCGGTGAAGAGGCAACGGAGATTGTTATCGCGGCAAAAAATCCGGAGGCAGAGGAGTTAAAGTATGAGATTGCGGATTTCTTATATCATCTGTCGGTGCTTATGGTCGAGTGCGGATTGAATTGGGACGATGTAATGACAGAGCTTGCACACCGCAGGTAGTGCAAAGGGATGCGAAAATGCAGCGGTGCTGAGGGCACAGGTCTGCAGAAGCTTTATTAAAACAGCAGAAAGGCGGTAGATTGTATGGAATTTTTAAAAGCGCTATTAACAGAGGGTGTGCAGTTTGTTGTGATGGGAGCCGTTGCATTTGGAGCAGTGCTGCTTGGCATTTGTCTGCGGAAGAGAAAGAACAGAGCCTCAGAGGAAGAGTAGAAGCTTGGAAAAAAGAGTCAGGGGCTGTCACGTGAATGGTGTGGCAGCCTTTTCATATGAGTAAGGAGCAGGAATATGTTACAGAAATTGAAAAAAAGGTATATCGGCGATAGAGCCTTCTACCGGATGACGCTGACGATTGCAGTGCCGATTATGATTCAGAACGGGATTTCAAACTTTGTCAGTATGTTGGATAATATTATGGTGGGAAATGTCAGTAATGAGCAGATGACCGGTGTTTCTATTGTGAATCAGCTGATTTTTGTATTTAACCTGATGATTTTCGGAGCTGTGTCCGGTGCAGGAATTTTCGGGGCGCAATTTCATGGTAGCGGAGATCATAAAGGGGTACGGGATACCTTTCGTTTTAAATTATTGAGCTGCGCGGCATTAACTTTGGTGGGAATGTCTGTTTTTTTGCTGTTTGGAGATACCTTGATCCGTTTGTATCTACAGGGAGAGGGAAGCGCAGAACAGATTGAAGAATGCTTCGGTTATGCGAAAGAATATTTGCAGATTATGCTGGTTGGTTTTATTCCATTTTTCATATCACAGAGCTATGCCTCAACGCTTCGTGAAACCGGAGAGACGATTTTACCGATGGTATCCGGTATCGTGGCAGTGCTTGTAAATATAGTCTTTAACAGTCTTCTGATTTTTGGTCTGTGTGGTTTCCCGGCACTGGGAGCCGCCGGTGCTGCGATAGCAACGGTAATTTCACGTTTTGCGGAAGCGGCGGTTGTAATTCTTGCCACGCACTGTAACAGGGAAAAATATCCGTTTATTAAGGGAGCATATCAAAGTCTCAGGGTACCCGGAAAGCTTTCAATCGGTATTTTGAAGAAGGGAATTCCGTTGCTGCTGAACGAGACCCTGTGGGCGGGAGGTATGGCGGTGCTTACGCAGTGCTATTCCGTGCGGAGCTATGAGGTGGTGTCTGCGGTAAATATTTCCTCTACAATTACGAATGTATTTAATGTTTCCTTCATTGCCATGGGAAGTGCCATCGGTATTATTATCGGGCAGATGCTGGGAGCAGGAAAAACAGAGGAAGCAGTGGATACGGATCGAAAGCTGATTGTGTTTTCTGTAGTGAGCTGTCTTTTGTTTGCATTGATATTGTTCCTTCTGGCAC
>CAZCON010000136.1:0-1705 GCA_964500085.1 uncultured Lachnospiraceae bacterium | reverse complement strand
TTCTGGCACCGCTCTTTCCATTGATTTATCAGGAGGTCGGAGAAGCCAGTCATAAAATGGCTACCGATTTCATGCGGATTGCCGCCTGCTGTATGCCAATCGGGGCGTTGGCAAATGCATGCTATTTTACCCTTCGTTCCGGAGGAAAGACCTTTATCACCATTTTGTTTGACAGCTGCTATGTCTGGGTAATAGTGGTACCGCTTGCGTTTTGTCTGAGCCGTTTTACAAGTATGCCGATTGTGCCGTTATTTTTCTTTTGTCAGTTCATTGAAATCGGCAAATGCATCATTGGATTTATTATGATTAAGAGCGGAATCTGGATTCAGAAGATTGTGACGGAAACGCAGGAATAGGAAGGAAAAAGCATAGATGGACTGGAACATCGAACTGGAGTCATATCTTAAGTCTTTGGCAAGTGAACATCAGGCATCGTTTAGCAGCTCGCTTACGCCGAACTGTAAGCCGATGCTTGGAGTGCGTCTGCCACAGCTCCGGAAAATCGCAAAGAAAATTGCCGGAGAGGACTATCGCACTTTTTTAGAGGAGTGCCCGGATACTTATTTTGAATATGAGATATTGCAGGCTTATGTACTGGGTTACGCAAAGGATGATATCGGGACGATTCTTTCCTATGCGGATTGTTTTTTGCCGAAGATTAAGGACTGGGCGGTAAGCGACAGCTTCTGTCAGAGCTTTACCATAGCAAGGAAATATCCGGAGTGTGTGTTTGAATGGTTATTGGGCTATGCTAAAAGGGAAGAAGAGTTTTTTCAACGTGTGTCGGCGGTTCTTCTGATGAGTCATTTTCTTGTGCCGGAATACATTCATAAGGTATTTGCGGTGTTGGATACGTTACAATTTGACGGATATTACACGAAGATGGGAGTGGCATGGTGCGTGGCGACCGCCTATGCGAAGTTTCCGAAGGAGACAGGAGCGTATCTGGCAGATAACAGGCTGCAGGACTGGACCTATAACAAAGCGATTCAGAAGATGTGCGAGTCTTACCGGGTAGAAGAGGAAGAGAAAGCATACTGGAGAACAAGAAAGAGAAGGTAGAAGTGTAAAGCTGGAGATTGTACCAGATAATTGAGATGTGAAAACAAGCCGGTATTCCTACGGGTATAGCTCGTCGGAATGCCGGCTTGTTTTTATGGTGCGCTAATTTGCACTATAAATGAAGCTGTATTTAGTACAAGGTTTCCTGTATCATTTTGGTGACCTCGGCAATCTTTGCCTCGTCTAATGTTGTGTCCAGAAAATACTGTACGGCATAGAATGCCTGTGCAACAAGCATTTGCAGACCATTGACAGCAATGAGACCGTGTTCCTTTGCCTGTGCAAGGAGCTTTGTCACCTCCGGGTTGTAGATGACATCCACAACAGCGGTAAGCTTTGAAAACGGTGCCAAATCAATGGGTGACGCATCGGTTTTCGGATACATGCCTACCGGACTGGTATTGACTAAAACGGCTGCGTCAGTGTGAAGAAGCTTCACTTCCTCATAGGAACAGACGTCTTTTCCCGGAACAATGTCCACAATGATGATTTCTTTCGCCGACAAATCGCGAAGGACAGCAAGGACAGCCTGTGCAGCACCGCCGTTTCCGAGTACGATGACCTTTTCGCCGGTGATATGTATATTGTTATGCTTTAAGGTATAGAAAAAGCCGGAATAGTCGGTATTGTAGCCGTATAGTCT
>CAZCON010000135.1:0-4976 GCA_964500085.1 uncultured Lachnospiraceae bacterium | reverse complement strand
ACCAGACCTTTTCTTATAAATACTTCTTTAATTTCTGCATGAAATCCTCTTCCTCTTTTACAAGCCGCTTTGCAAGGTTTTTGCTTTCGTCAGACGCGTTTTCATACTCATGGGACTTTTCTACAATCGACTGAATCCCCATGTTACAACCGTTCATCATAATTTTCGATATTTCGGTATCGTTTCGTTTCATCAGCATCTTCATTTCCGTTGTCAGCCACGACATCGTCGATGCCATCATTCCTGGCTCTTTTTCGTATTCTCCGTTTTCTTCTAAAAGCTTTGCGCTCTCCGCCTCCAGCTTTTCATGCTGCTGTGTACTTTCCCGAATTAGCTTTGCCAGCCCCTCATCCGTGACATAATCCTGAATCTGCTGCATGCTGTGAATCGCCATTTTGCAACCGGAATTGCATTCCTGTAATAATCTTCTGGTGTCCTCCTGCATAAAAAGTACCTTCTTTCCTTATTTTTTCAGATGTACTATCTGCAAAAAAGATACTTTTTATTCGCACCTCGGCTGTTTTTGAACGTCTGCACCGGCTGTTTCTCCTATCGGTGCTAGAGCACCGCCAGCACAATCCCTGTGATAATCACGCCGGCACAAAACAGCTTATAGCCAATATTTTTTTCTTTGAAAATAAACTTTCCGGCAAGAATCGTCACAATACAGCCTGCCTGCTTTAACAGGGTCATAATCGTTACCCTGCTGTCCGGCGACTGATTTGCAATAAACAACGCCTTATCACCGATGACAAATAAAATGCTTAAAATCCAAATCCAGTAATTCTTCAATGCGGTAAGCAGCTTGATTTTTTCCTTTGTCACGATGATGTAAAGCGCATAGAACAATAGTAAAAACAACATGTACCAGAATTGCAGCTGCGTGCTTGTGACGCTTTTCATCAAAAGCTTGTCCATCGTACCAGAGACACCGTTTAACAGACAGGAAAGCAGGGCAAACAACACTATCCCTGTTTCCACCCTTTCTGCCGGCTCGCCGTTTGCTGCTGCATTCCGGTCTGCTCCTGTCACCTCTTCTTTTGCTGCCGCTCTTCGGTCTGTTTTATTTCTTTTCTTCTCTCTTCCGTATGTCTGACCGGTACGATAGCGGTACAACAAAAGTCCCATACATACAAGCGTCAATCCTGCCACCTGCCAAAGGGACATCACTTCCCCCAGCACGATGACACCCATCAGTGTAGAAAAAATAACCCGCGACAAATCCAACAGTCCGTAAAGACTGATTGGCATTCTTTTGATTGCCTTAAAGCTTAGAATCCAAGCGACAAAAATAACAAAGGACTTCAATGCGATGAACAGCATGGTCCTTCCCTCTACTCCGCCCGCCTTTGGCGCTCCCGGTACTACCATCAGAAAAGAAAGGAGAGTATAGACAAACAGCACCTCCAGAACCGTGTTCTTTTCCATGGATTTTTTCTTTACGATTTCCCGCACTCCCTTAATCACTCCATACAGAAGCACCAACCAAATCCAAGCACCCATCTATCTCACCTCAATCTGGCACATCCGCATCGTTAAAAGCGCAGCCTCATGACTTTCCGGCGTTACTCCCGCACAACAGCTGCTATCCACTGCTATCTCCGCCTCCGGAAACTGTGCTTTTAAAATCAATGCGTTGGATACGACGCAGATATCGGTACAAAGTCCGATTAGCTCTACACATTCAAAGGAAAACCTTTCCTTCCAGTCTGGGTAACCAAAATTCGGCTTGTCTACCACAACCGCGTCCGGTACAAAAAGACCCTCTGCAAGCTCCCAGCCCTTCGTACCCTTTACGCAATGTACCACCGGCAGTTTCTTTCCTTCCGGCGTATCCAGATAGTTTTCCTCATGGGTATCTCTCGTAAAAATAATTTCATCCCCACGTCTTACATACTCCGCAATCTTTTCTTTTACCATCGGCACGATTGCCTGCGCCTCGATAGTACCAAGCGCGCCATCAATAAAATCATTCTGCATATCTACGACTAATAACGTCCTCTTCATACGCTTCTCGTCCTTCCTCTCCTAAAACGGTGCCGCTTAAATCTCTTTTCAAAACGCTTCTGCGTTTTCCCTTTCCACCGTATTTCTTCCCTATCATACCACACGAAAGAGAGGAATGCAAGTCGCATTGCAGTAACGCATTCCATATACTGCTCTCCGGCTCATCTGGCTCTCTACTTTTCCCGTTTCTTGCATTTTCTCCCGTTTTCTGCTATAATAAGCTCATTTCTATGACATTGCACATTTTAGGGGGATTTCATTATGATGCCGAATTCTTTTTTACAATCGCCCTTTGGAGGCGGATTTGATTTGGGCTTTACCATTATTCCGATTTTTATCGCCATTATATTCCTTGCTGTTTTGGCTGTCTTTATCGTTGCCTTTGTAAACGGCATCCGGCAGTGGAACAAAAACAACCACTCACCGCGGCTAACCGTAGCTGCCACGGTCGTCACCAAACGTACCAACATCAGCCACAGCAGCGGTCACACCCATCACTCCACCGGCATGCATACCGGCGGACACACTAGTACCGACTATTATGTCACCTTTCAGGTGGACAGCGGCGACCGCATGGAATTTCAGGTAACCGGAGAAGAATACGGTCTGCTTGCGGAAGGCGATTATGGGGAGTTATCCTTTCAGGGAACCCGTTACCTTAGCTTTCTGAGAAAATAAAACCTTCTATAAGAGGTTACAGTAGGATAACCATTGCAGTTATCCTACTGTAACCTCAACCTTTTTACTGTGTCATTGCTTTTCCAAGCTCCCTGCATTTTTCTAAATCATCCTCTGTGGGCGCGTCATTTGCCATAACGCCCTCCCCGTTTAATTTATTGCACAGAAAATTTCTGCACTTATCATAATTTGCAAATACACGCTTTGCGTGTTCAACGCTGCCATATACCTTCCATAAACCGCACAGCTTATAATTTTCTCCCTTGTTTTCAATAAAGCCTATTACGTCCTCCGTTGGATAACCAAGAAACACACCTATTTCATGTGGAAATGTAGCATTTTCACGGATGCGCTCTGAAAGCCGGTCAAGACACTCCGTCAAAGACTCCTTTTCCGGATATCCATACGCCGCTAATATGCTCTGTACTCCTAAATCCGCAAGACGTTTTTCCAGTAACGTCTCGCAATAAACAAGCATAAGCTTTCTGCTTTTGCAGCTGCATAATATTCTACTTTTCAACCCCTTCGTCGTTGCTCTTTGATTGAAATATTCCAACTGAGCATCAATATCAAACTCTGTCGCAGACAATGAAACAAGACTGGCGCATTTCATTCCAAGCAGCGTCGGCGCTGCATGAAAAGCGAGCCTTTGTTCAAACCTAGTATGCTCTGCTGTAGACAAAAAAATCACCCCAAATCAAGTTAGCTTTAGCTAACTATAGTATCAAATAATTGCAGACACAGGATATCTCACAGAGTACCTTGTCCGCATCAAGTTAGCGTTCGCTAACCGTAAATAACTATACCATGTTCTTTTTTGTTTGTCAAGCAATGTTTTTCCAAAATTACAGTTTTTTCGCATACTGAAGTGAAAAGTTTATTTCCATTTCAGCACTTTTTCGCATTGCTTCAGCCTTTTATTTTTCTTTCAGATTTCCGTTTTTCATATGCTTTTGTATCACACTGTCGATATACGCAAACAACGTAGCAGAGCCTTCCTTTGTCTTACTCTGCCTTTGGTACACCTGTGTGGCAGATACTTCATGCGCTTTCCAGTCACTACCGTTATTACTGTCATTTAGCATCAACGGCTGCAAATTGTCCATTGCATGTGCAAATTTAGCCTCCGGCGTTACGTTTTCTTCAAACTCATCAAAAATTGCCGTCAGTTCCTCTTTCTGGTCGAACGGCAGGATTGAAAAAATCCGTTCCTTCGCTGCGTTTTCCCTTGCTTTTTGCGTTTTCAATCCGTTTTCATCATAAGCGTAAGTATCACCCGCGTCAATTTCGACAATATCGTGAATCAAACACATCAGCATTACTTTCGTTATATCAATTTCTTCGTTCGAATATTCCTTTAGTAAATATGCCATCACCGCCATATGCCAGGCATGCTCGGCATCATTCTCATTCCGCCCGTTCCCGGACAAATGTGTTTGC
Source organism: uncultured Lachnospiraceae bacterium (assembly GCA_964500085.1). Classification (GTDB taxonomy): domain Bacteria; phylum Bacillota; class Clostridia; order Lachnospirales; family Lachnospiraceae; genus SIG307. Next base: position 851 of record CAZCON010000135.1, on the reverse strand, counting down.
CGGAACACATTTTTTTCCCTGTCGATTTCTAATGAAAACTCAAGCTGTTGCTTCAATCTGCTGTTCATATCCTAAAATCTCCTATTTTACCAAGTAAGTTTCCGATGCTGAATGCCGCCCGGATAAGTCACGGGCTTCCGGGCGTTTTCGTTCTTTCCTCCAAAAGATTCAATTCAATTTCTATGTCATCCATCCTTTTTTCCCGAAAGGTAATCTTCCATTCGACCTCATTCTGCGGTTCAAACGTAAGTGCAGAGCAGGCTACACGATGCTTTTTTCCCTGTGGTGCAGCAAGCAAAAGTGCCGTAGGACCGTCAGCACCGCCGATTATGGCAAAGCACCCCGCGCATTTTTCTTCCTCCGTCCTTTTCATGGCATCGTTTTGACGACAATCTGTGACAGAAAAATTGTCGCTCACAATTTCAGGAGAAACTACATACTCCATTTCTGTAAAACGAGTAGGTACCTGATACCTTTTCAAATGCTCGGCAGGAAACGTCATTGTTTGTTTTTCGTAAGCACAAACCGTCAATGCATATTTTTCTTTTGTAACCGGGTTTTCAAACGGAATCACATCACCCACGGCAGGATTCTTAAAATGAACACCTTCTATTTGGGCAGGATGCCGTTCCAACCGTAGTTCCATTTTCTTAATTGTAGGTTTTTTTGCAGAAGTCCAGCCAAAAGATACACGTTGAAAGCACCATGCCCTTGTTTCATCCAGCCTGTAATACGAGATTACCTCTGTTGCTTCACAGGCATTTCGTTCTCCATAAGGGATACAGCCTGCCGGGAGCCATGAAATACCGCTGCCGTTTTCTTCCGGCAGCTTCCTTCCGTTTACCATAAGA
>CAZCON010000134.1:0-4987 GCA_964500085.1 uncultured Lachnospiraceae bacterium | reverse complement strand
GATGATATTAATCCACGGATTATGCTTCGGTGTTACCTTTTCCACATATTGATTATACTTTTCATCACGTTTTGTGTTGTCCGTTTCCTTTAACACCTCATGTATCATATGCTTTCTCTGTTTTTCATCCATATTATCGCACTCCTCTCTGCCGTTTCAAGGTCTTTGTTTTTCTCCGCTCTCCTGCCTATTTTCCTGCTGCGAACACCAGCTGATACCATGCGCCAAAGCCCTTTCCTACAGCAAAGGCAAGGACAATATACGCCATTCCCACACGCAGTTTAATGCGTCTTGTCATGACTGGGAATACATTGACCACCTCTGCCAGCGCTGCTGCAAGACATCCCACAAAAACACCGCAAAATAACCCGCAAAGCGACCTCCACAGTATTCCGTCAGCCAGCGAATACTGAAACATATCCACTGCATTGGCAAGCGTAACTCCGACAATTGCTACAGATTCATACAGCATCATATATTTCGCTGTTTTCGTACCGGCTGCAAGTCTCGTCATAACACCAACGGTAACCAGAAAGGCAAATAACCCCGCTGCCACCGCCACACCAAAGGAAATCCCCAGTACATAATACAACACTGTTCTCACCGGTTCATACATCCTCCTTCTTTCCCTCTCTGGACGCATTCTCTATAATGGTGGAATTGACATCCTTCTCATACTGTCGCATCTGTACCTGCAACGGTGTCGGATCACTGTCAATTTTTTTTCGGAGAAAATGATTAAAGAATAAGATAATTCCAAGCGGAATTCCTATACTGTAAGCAATCTCCAATTCTCCCGGACCACCCCGCTCTGCTCCCTCTGACAGTCGATATATCATGGAAAAAATTTCCTCTACGCTGGCATCCTTATTAAAGGTCACGATGGTAAAGGCTGCTCCGAAAAACATGGCAAAGCAGACAAAAACCGCTTTTCCCCAGTCAAACAGCTTTCCGAAACAGTTTCTTTTTTTAGGCTTATATTCTACAATAAAGTCCGCCTCGCCAAGTGTCGTCACCGAAGCCTCCGGGTAGGCTGCCCCGATGATTCGCACCACCTTCATCACAGAAAAGCACACCTTTTGCTTCTGCTCTCCCTGAAACTGATACAAATCCAGCTGTTCAATTCCCTGCTTTAATTCGTCATCCGTTGCATAAATGGATGCCACATCCGTCAGTCTCACCCTTTGTGTTCGTACCAGCCTGCATTGCTCAAAGTGAAGAAACACTGTTATCTCCTGTGACATAATTGTTCCCCCTGCCATGGCTGGTCTGCAATTCTCAGATACGCCTCATGATACACCAAAATACCGTTCGGTGTCTCCTCCGGTCGTTGCAGATACCAGACAAAAAGACCGATTACTCCTGCCAGCAGCAGTACCGTGAGCACCAGCGCAACTCTTTGTTTTACCGTCATCCCGTCACCGCCTTTCCAAATACTGACGGAAGTATGTGCCGTTTTTGTACAAACTATGCAAGAAGACTCCGCATGCGCTGCAATATTTTCTTTTCCATCCGGCTAATTTGTACCTGACTGACTCCAAAAACGCCCGCAAGCTCTGTTTGCGTTTTATTTTCAAAATAACGAAGCTCAATCAGTTTTCGCTCCTCCTTATCCAGTGACTCCAGCAATTGTTTTGTCACAAGCTGATTCACAATCTGCTCCGTTCCGTCTTCTTCTCCGGGTAAATGTTCTCCCAGTGTGGTTACACTTCCATCTGTCCGGTTTATCGGTCTTGATAGAGATTCGACCTCCGTACACGCCTCCATGGCAAGCGCCAAATCCTCCATCCCGATTCCGGTATCCCGCGCAATTTCCTCCATCGTTGCATCCCTTCCCAGCTCCAAATACAGCCGTTCACTTGCAGCCCGCAGCTTCATATTCGTTTCCTTCAGGGTTCTGCTTACCTTTATCATTCCGTCATCTCGGAGAAAGCGCTTGATTTCTCCCATTATCATCGGTACTGCATAGGTAGAGAATTTTACATCAAAGCTCACGTCAAACTTATCAATCGCTTTCATCAGCCCGATTGTGCCAATTTGAAACAAATCCTCTGCTTCACAGCCGCGTCCCAGAAATCGCCGTACCATACTCCAGACCAGTCCGACATTCTCGGTCACAAGCTGTTCCCTCGCCTGTTTGTCTCCCTCCTGTGAGAGACGTATCAGCCCGATTGTATCCAAACCTTCTCCCCTTTCCCTAACGGATTACCTTCCGCATTTTAACTACAGTTCCTTCTCCCGCCGCAGATTCCACCGTAAGCTCATCCGTAAACGCCTCCATAAAGGAAAAGCCCATCCCGGAACGCTCCAGCTCCGGCTTTGTGGTATACATCGGCTCCATTGCTGCCGCAATATCCGCAATCCCATTTCCGGTATCCTTTACCCGAAAAAACACTTCTCTTCCCTTTCTCGCACACCAAAGCTCCACGATACCTTCTTCCTCCCCATAGCCATGAATAATGGCATTGGTAACTGCCTCCGATACCGCTGTTTTCGTATCTGCAAGCTCAGTCAGGGTCGGATTCAACGGTGTCAGAAACGCCGCTACCGTCATGCGTGCCAGTGCTTCGTTACAGGATTTTGCCTGAAACGTAAGGCACATCTCATTCTCATACTTGTCCACTCTCCTGCCTCCTTTTCATTCTCTGCTTTCTTCCAGAATTTCCTTCGCCGGATGTGTAAATGCCTCTTCCGCACTTTGATAGCGCTCTACAATTTTATACAGTCCGGAAAATGCAAAAATCCGATTCACATTTTCTCCGACTCCCATAACACCGACACGTCCCCCTTTAAAAATCACCTGACGATAACGTCCCATAATTACACCGATTCCGGAGCTGTCCATAAAATCCACGCCAGTAAAATCAAACAGGATATTTTTTGCCTGACTCCGTGTAAGCAGGGTATCTGCTGTTTCTCTTACCGCAAGTGCCGTATGGTGATCTAAATCCGCCTTCAGGCGAATCACCAGCATATTGTCACGTACCTCGTATTCTGCTGCCTGCATGGTTCCTCCTTTCCCGCCGGTACCTCTTGTCCGAAACAAAGAAAAAAAGACATGAGCTTATCATGTCTTCTTTCGTAAAAGTATCTGCGCTTTTCTATGGTTAATCCAATCCGTTCATACACTGATGCGCCATTTCCGCGCGCTCACTTCCCGGATATTGGTTAACTAGCATTTGAAAATAGGTTCTTGCCGTTTCCTCATCACCGCTTTTCTGATAAGAGCGTGCAAGAAAATACAACGTATCTGCATCGGTGCTTCCCGTTTCATACACCGCAAGTAAGCATTCGACTGCCTCCTTGTATTTTCCGGCATTATACAATGTATGCCCCTGCTCGTAGCCGTAAATACGCACCTTTGCATATACCTCTTTCATAATCCTCTGGTACAAAGCAGCCGTTTTCGTCCGAACGGAAGCCGCTGCTTCATGTGCTCTTAACCGTTCTGCATAGGCCGTCAGTTCCTCTAATACTGACACCATTGCATCCTCTTCCTCGGCTTCCTCCAGCTTATCCCGAAGCTCCGGATAATCTGCAATCACAAGCAGCACCTCTTCATACGCCGCCGCATCAAACACATCCTTCTCTTCCTTTTCCTTGTTCAGTGCGGCAAGCTCTGCCTCTGCTCTTTCTAATTTCTCCTGCAGCTCACTTTTTTCGTTCTCCAGCACGGAAACCGAGGTAGTATAGGACGCAAGTTCTGCCCCGTAATCCCGCTCCAAGCCTGCATATTCTGCCTTTACATCAGAACGCACCGTCGGCACTACCAGCCAGTACAATACCGCAATTCCAATGATAATACCGGCAAAAAAAGTGATAAACGCGATGTAGTTTGGCTTGTCCTCCTGATAAGAAACCGTTGGAGGTGCCACACTGTACATTGAAGCCTCTGGCTTTTTTTCAGTATGTACCGGACCGTTCTCCGGATTCAGCACCTGCTCCACCTCTGCCAGATAGGACAGCGTCATGGTATTGGCAACATCCGTCCTTTGTGCTCGCACCAGACAGCGCTTTGCCTTTTCATACTCTCCGTTTTTAATATACAATAATGCCAGCAGCTGCAAAGCCCTGATATAACCGGGACGTACACTAATGACCTTGCGAAGCTGCAGCATGGCAAGATCGTCACTTCCCTGCTTTGCATACGCAAGCGCCTGATTGTATTTCCGCACTGTCTGATTCATGGCATCCAGCTTTGCCGGATTGGACTGTACCTTTTCGATAAAATAATCTGCAGGATTATTTTCCGGCATAAAATGCTTGCTGATAATCCACTCGCTTAATGCCGCAACGCCCTCTCCCATTTCAAAATAAACCAGTCCCAAAAGGTTCCTGGCCGGAACATTTCTCTTATTACATTCCAGACTTTTTTTCAGCATATCAATCGCGCCGGACAAATCTCTGACCCTTGCCTTTTGCAGTCCTTCATTATAGTAACGGTTAGAACGCCGGCTCAGACGCACTGCAATGGCCGTATCAGCTCCACAGTATTCACAATACCGACGGTTTTTCCCCAGTTCATATCCACACTTCGGACAATTCATTGCTATCCCTGCCTTTTCTCCTTTTTTCCTGTGGTGACCTGCTCCAGCAAATCGGATAAATCCGTCAAATCATTGTTCATAATTGCTTCCTCTGCCTCATCAATTTCCAGACTCGGCTGAAATTTTAAAAGCTCCTCTTCGTAATTTAACATACCGCTTCCTCCAATAGCATCCTCCACTGTTGTGAGAATCAACGCTCCTGTCAGCAATGCTGACACAAACCCACACGAAAACGTCACTCTCTTTTATCATATAGAGAAACTCAGTAAAAATCAATAGGCTATCCCTACTTTTTTTCTTTCTCTTCACAAAAAAAGGCAATTCCATCCTTTTTTAGGATAAAATCGCCTTTTTCTTCCAGATTTTTCAGGAAAGCTTACTGATCAACCGCTCCTTTTCCTGTTCTTCTATTTTGCAAAATGTGCCAGACGTTCCTCTAC
>CAZCON010000133.1:0-4994 GCA_964500085.1 uncultured Lachnospiraceae bacterium | reverse complement strand
GATATACTCTAGTTGCCAACTGATTTAATGTGTTCATCTTTCTCACTCTCGGACATAAAAAGTCCGTCCTTTCGTTTTTATAGCTTAAGCATAACAACTTTTTCTTCATTTGTTCTCCACTAAAGTGGAGAAAATGAAGAAATTACGACTCTTTTAGTAATTCAATCATCAGTTCCATGGTAGGAACATCCATATCCGGAGAAAGCATATTGTAAATTCTCTCTGCTGAGTACTCAGAGGTCAACGGAACCAATAATCGAAGCTGTTCCGGAGAATACCCCATTGAAAGCAGCTCTTTAAATGCTACTGCCTTCTTTTCCGGCTCTCCTCTTTCTGATTCGTTCTTCTCGGATTCAGCGTCCTCAGATTCATCCTCCGCAATCATTTCATAATACTTTGAGTTCTCGCTCCCGTCCTCGTAACATTCCTGAAGAACATTTTCTACGTATTCATCCATTCGCTCATCAGCTTCGTCTGACTGCAATTCTTTTGACCACTCTTTCAGTTGCTCATCCGCCGAGCTCTGTTCCAGCGTCATTACAAGCAATTCTTCCAAAGAAACATCTATTACATGCTTCTTTGGCGGTTCCGGCACAGTCCCACCGGTAAGCTCGGCAATACGCTTTTCGTTTTCATACTCCTTTTGATTTCTCTCATCCTCCGCCCGGAGCATATCAATCTTCGTTCTATCAACAAGCTTAATATTTGTCATCTCGTCATTTTCCCCTTTCACAACAAGATTACCGGTTCCCAGGCGCTCTAATCTTCCATCAAACTCATAGTTTTTAGATAACTTGTTAAAATCCTTCCATAAAGGATGACGGAGTGTTAAGATTTTCTGATCAATAACAGGATCTTGTCCATTGATTATGACCAAACACTGTTTTCGGGACATTTTACGAACCTCATCCGGCATCATCAATTCACGACCTAACACATCCTCATTACTGGAAGTGCTTCCTTGCTTCCCTCTCGTTTGTCCTTGCGTCTGCTTATCAATCGTACCCTTTCCCAACAGTTTACTTATGTATTCATGAGTCGACTGTTCATTTCCTCCAAGGTATATAATGGTATCACAGTTGCCTGGAATTGTTTCCCATGTATCCTTAAACAAAGCTTTAATCTGTGCCATATTCTGTATAATAATGATTGAGGACAAACCTCTACTTCGCATTGTCGATAACAAGGAACAGTAATCATCCGGCAAAGCTACATTGGCAAACTCATCTAACAGAAAAGTCACATGAACCGGTAACGTTCCTCCATATACAAAATCAGCCTGATAATAAAGCTGTTGAAACATCTGCTGATACAGAATTGATACCAAGAAATTATATGTACTATCGTTATCCGGAATAATACAATATACGGCTGTTTTCCGTACTCCCACTGAATTAATATCAATCTCGTCATCGGTCAAAAGTTCCAATAATTCTTCCGTCTGCAAACATGTTGTTCTGGAATTCACTGTTGAAATGATAGAACGAACCGTATCCGCAGCTCCGACCATTGACTTGTTATAAGCCAAAACAGCCTGATGATACGGATTCTCTTTCTCCAACTCTGCAAACATATAATCAATTTCGGTCTTTACGCGTTGACCGGTTTGCGGATCTTCTTCGACCCTTAGCATATTCACCATACGCATGACCGCTTTGAAATCATGATGAATACGTCCATCAATCTCTACGCCCCTATCATGAACATAGTAGAACAACGCTTGCAGTAATAAGCCAGCCATATCTTCCCAAAACTGATCTCCGGAAGATGCCTCTTTCTTTTTTGTGGCCTTCATGAATGTCGTAACCATCTTTACGATATCCGTATCATTCATAACATACCGAAATGGATTGTACTTCGAAGACTTTTTCATGCCGGCAGCATTTAACAAATTCAGCACTTTAATATCATAATCGTGAGCCTTTAGAAAACCGGCAGAGTCACGCATAATCTCTCCCTTTGGATCTGTAATTACAAACGAGGAAGACATCTGCATTAATATAGGCTTAGCAAAACGGAATGTTTTACCTGATCCTGAACCACCAAATAAAAGAATATTGTTATTCAAATCAGTATGTCTTGTATCCAATGTCATTTGAATATTTTGCGAAAGCATTCTGTTTCTTGTATTCACCACTATCTGTTTTGGCTTACCAACCAAACTTTTTTTCTCGACAACAATATTCTTCTCGTCATCCACTCTGTTGTTCATGTCAGCCAACTTCTTATTCAATGCAGCAGCCTCGCCAAAATTAGACGTGCCGAACTCTTTACCCTTCATATAATTCTTAGCACTTGTTAAATAAAGCAAAAACCAAAAGGTATAACACAAGGCACCAAATGCTAATCCGTTCAGAGAATAGGCATTCCAATAATTTCTAAGCGGATTATCCAATACAAGCTGCATGTTCTGATACCATGTAAACACCGTACCTCCCGGTTCGGCTCCCGCAGCAAGATAATAACCGGCTATCAATGCAAATATCAAAATACATGTTGCATATAACCAATTTACCTTTCGGAACCCCCATTTGTTCTTGTTACCCATATTTTCTCCTTATCCAAGCCTTACCTTCGGCTTAACTGTACTTTTCACTCCTGCTCTTCCTCTGGCGGCTTTTTTCTTCGCCTTTTCTGCATCACTTCTAATTTTTCGCTCCAATTCATCTAATCCACAACTATGGTTGTACACTTTAATTGTTCGAACCTTGTCAGAAACAACCATCTTCTGGACAGATGCCTTAACTTCAGAATCTTTTCGCACACAAAAATGTACCTGATATCCATCCCACTTCACTCTGCCGCATAGATTCTTTGCCTCTACGGTCACTCTAACATTTGGATGCATCGGATGTTGAAACGTAATAAATATTTTACCGTTTTCCTCCCTGACCTTCATATTGCGTTTATTCACTATAAACTCCTTTGCAGCACCTTTTTCTAGCGCTCTTTTGTGCTCATACTCATCAAGTGCTTGGATTATCTCTTTTTTTTTGCCATCTGACAACATATTGCTTTGCTTTACTTCTGCTACAATCTCCGCAATCGTTTTTCCATCAAATGGAGCAGTAGCGTTATATCCTGGAAAAGCTTCCTCCATCCCATTGGTATAATCACCATCGGTAAGATTTGCAATTACACTCAACACATCATCCCGAGACAACGAAGGGTATGGATTGTTTATCACTTCTTTCGATTTCTCCGTCATACTCTCATAAACATCAGATTCTGTTACCTTAGCCTCTCTCATATCCTGTGCAATCTCTTTATAGTAAGATTTCGCCTCTTCCTTAATCCATGCACAGTGCTGTTTATACACCTCTTCAAAAAGTGCTTCCTGATCTTTCGGCACCTGTAAGATAAACCCTCCCTCCGGTTTGGGGAAACGAATATAATTCAAACCATGTTTCTTTGCAGTTTTCTCCCAGTGTGCCAACTGTGACTTTTCAGTAGGGCGAAATTTCCGCAGTGCTTCTCTACTGAGTTTTGATTTACCATTTCCGATTTCGTTATCATATACTTCTTTGGCAACGATTTTCATATCCTTATAGATAATGGCATCCCCATACTTTTCCCGCATTGTCTTTCTGCTAATCTTCCCAGACTTTGTAATGCGATGCTGCTCTTTCTTATTCCAAACAAAACTACCCAGTGCTTCTGAGGAGTTCCATAAAAATGTGATTACTTTAATAAAGCCTTTTATCCCTTCTTTTCCAAAATGTCCTGCCAACTCCATTCCTTTGAACGTACAATTAATCACTCCAACTAACTCATTTACTTCTTCCATGCGCACACTCCTTTTATGATAATACTAATTCATCTAGGTTTTCCGTTTTCTCCGACATGTCCATGCTATTTTCTATAAGCGGATGTACCTCTTCAGATTCTTTCCGTACAGGGGCCTTAAACAAGACTAGCGCTTCCAACTCTTTTTCAGATGCTCCCGATTCTACAAAAGCATACAAAAATTCGAATGTGATACCATAGTCAATCACAGTTCGAATCGAACGGATCATCTTTGGTGTATAATTCTGCGCTTTCATCAATATAAACAATTCTTCCATCTTGCGTTGATAGGTCATCTTCTCTAACATGACCCTGTGCTTTATGTGACGGATATGTTGGAATAGTGACACTTTTTTCTTGATTTTTTTCGGCTCAATCATCACGGAATGCATAGGTTCACCCTCCGATAATACATCTCCTGACTCTTGCCATTCATCTTCCATCACAATCTGTTCCGAGTTACACTCCTCATTCTGAAGCTCCTCGAATTCCTGTTGTTCCGGCTCTTCCTCCTCTCTGTACATCCGGCGTAGCATTTCTATTTCTGCATTCGCTTTTTCCAGTTCCTCTCTCGCTTTCTGAAGTTCTTCTCTAAGCCTTAGCACCTCCTCTGTGTCTTTCGCCGACTCCACTGGTTCTTTTTCTTCCATAAGCTGATACCCCTGTATTGCTCTAGTCATATCGTAGGGGCAACTCGCATTACTATAACATTCTTTCACTTCCTCCAAAGTCATTCCTTTTCGAAAGCCATCAATAATCTCACGTTTGTATAATGTAGCGGAGAGCTTTTCTTGCCCAACCTGTGTAAAGAAATCAAACCATGTGCGTTCAGCTTGTCCACGTAACAATTCAATTAGAAAATTATAATCTGTTTTACAAAGCAACTCCCACTTTTCCACAAAAAACGCATACACATCTTCTCTTACTGCACCGTATTGCAAAAGATACGAGTAAATATTTCTTACTACTGCCTCTCCATCCGCATGTGTTGCAATCTCCTTTAACCGTTCATCTGCTTCCTGTTCAGTAAATCTAACTATTTCCACGTTTATCCTCCTCCTACCAACATAGCCACTGTAACGTCAACGCAGCTGCTGCTATCGCCGGAGCTGTTGCACAATACTCTCGTGCCTTCACTCTTCGAATCACAAACGCATAAAACAAGAAATACAGAAGGCTTAATATCATAAATGCCAAAAGTACATATA
>CAZCON010000132.1:0-5084 GCA_964500085.1 uncultured Lachnospiraceae bacterium | reverse complement strand
GCACGGTTGCAGAGGCAATCATCTCCCTGCCGCCTATAATCAGGCAACCCTGAATCATTTTTCCTCTCAGCTCCACATCATCATCAATAACGCATTCTACCCGTTTCCGCAAATGGTCGCTTGTCTTCAATTCCCGGATCAGCACATCGGCCGCCGCTCCGGCACCTACAACCATTACACGTGAAATCTCTTCCCCGTGCCGCCTGTCAATCAATTTCTTTTTCATGCGTCTTACCGCACGGTAAGCAAAACGTGTCACCACCGTAATACAAACTAACACTCCGGCATATAAAAACCAATAGCTGCGCGGCATCCGTATTCCTGCCAAATCCATACCAAACAGCTGGAGCAGTGTTACTACCACAACCGACAGTACAATCTGCTGGAGCTCGTAAATTCCCGCATATCGCCAAACACTGTGATACAGTCTGAAAAACCAGAACACAACCAGCACACTCAGAATATTCGGCAGAAGCGTCTGCCATATACTATTTAGATACGGCTCCTGAATTTTCTCAAAAGAAAAGTCGAATCGCAGCAATAATGCCATAACTGATGAGACAAGCGCCGCCGCAGCATCTAAAATCACCAACAGAAGCTGACGAAGCAGCATTTCTCTGTCATGAATTCGTTTCCCTGCCATTTCTATTTCCTCTTTCACTTTCTTCTTTTATTCGACAAAACTCACCTTAATAATCATAGCACGCAATCTTCCTCTTTACAAGAGTTTCTTTTCCTGTAATTTTTCCTCTATTCCCTCCGGCATCCGCTACAGCCACCGCAGCCCTGCATCACCGGATTTCCAGTCTCATCAAAAGCATATACTGCCATTGCTCCGCTTCCGCCAAGATAATCTCCTACCGTATTCAGCAGGCAGACCGCCTGTGCCGCAATGCCCTCGCCGCTTCCGGTAAAACCCAGTCCCTCCTCTGTTGTAGCCTTTAGGTTAATCTGATTCAGTGAAATACCAAGTGCCCCGGCAATATTTTCCCGCATTTCCGGCAAATACAGTGCGAGCTTTGGGCGCTCAGCTATGATTGTCGCATCAATATTCCCCACAAGATAGTGCTCCTCCGCCAGAAGCTCTGCCACCTTCTTTAGCAGCACAATGCTAGAAATACCTGCATACTCCGGAGCATGATCCGGAAAGTGTCTGCCGATGTCTCCCAACGCCGCCGCACCCAAAAGTGCGTCCATAATCGCATGCAGCAGTACATCTGCATCCGAATGTCCTAAAAGTCCCTTTTCATAAGGCACTGCTACGCCTCCTAAAATCAAGGCTCTGTTTTCCACCAACCGATGGACATCATATCCCGTTCCAATTCTCATCTCATGCCTCCTGTTCCTCGTCCCTCGTTCCGAACACCGCCTCGTTTTCATTACCTATTTCTTTCCTGTACACCTCAAATGCCGATGGTACCGGATACTTTTCCTGCAATTCCTCGACTGTTACAAAAATCCATTCCCCATCACCGTCTCCCGTCATCTCTTTCCTTTCTGCCGAACCTTTTCCATTTCCCGATAATCTCCAAGCTATCTCCGACAGCTGGTTCGTTTTGTTGGTCCCACTCGTCTGCACCTCAAGTCGTACTCCCTCCATGTGCCATTCCACATGAGAAAAAATGTGCTTTGCCCTCTTTGCTTTCTTTACACTCACATCGAATTGTTCCAACGCATTTCCAAGCTCCGGTAATTCCTTTATTATCTCTGCCGCAGTCCGCCCGCGTTTTTCTCCGTCCAGAAGCAGATTGGGAAATTCCCACAATCCCGCAAGCAATCCTTTCTTTTCCCTTCGGTGCAACAGCACCATGCCGTTACAAAATACAAGATAAACCCTTCGTTGCTCTACCCGCCGTTCTTTTTTCCCACTCTTTACCGGAAGCTCTGTTTCTCTCTCTGCATGAAATGCTCTGCACAGATGCATCACCGGACAACGGTCACACAGCGGCTTCCCGTTCGGCAGGCAAACCGTTGCGCCAAGCTCCATCAGCGACTGGTTAAAATCGCCACTCCGTTCCGGAATAACAAAAGTTAAATCTTCTTTTAATTTTTGTTTTGTCTGTTCTTTTGTGATGTCCGCCTCACTGCACGCAATCCTGCTCATCACCCGCAACACATTTCCGTCTACCGCAGGATAGGGCAAACCAAACGCAATTGAGGCAATGGCTCCTGCAGTATAATCACCGATTCCCGGCAATGCCCGCAGGCTTTCGTAATTTTCCGGCATCCTGCCTCCATACTCTCTCATTATAATTTCAGCCGCCCTCTGCATGTTGCGAACCCGATTATAATAGCCAAGGCCTTCCCATAGCTTTAACAGTTCCTCCTCTCCTGCCGCTGCCAATGCAGCAATATCCGGCAAGTGTGTCAAAAAGCGGTCATAATATCCCCTGACCGCCTCCACTCTTGTCTGCTGCAGCATAATTTCCGACACCCATACATGGTAGGGTGTCGGTTCCTCACGCCACGGCAGTAGTCTTCTGTTATAATCATACCATTGCAGAAGATACGGCACAGTCTCCGCATAAAGCCTGCGAAGCTCCTGTCGTTCTTCTGTCTTCTGCACTGCTACCGTTTCTTTTCTGTTCTGTTGTCTGTTCAAAATAGGCTCCTATTCCGTATCTGCTCCATAATCCACAAAACTGATATTGACATCCGCATTTCCATTGATACCCGGAATCTTTCCGCTGTTGGTGTACTGCCACATGGTATAATGGTACGGATAATATGGCGCCGTTCCGTAATAGGCATACCACAAATCATATCCTGCAAGCTGTCCCAGATCCAGTTTCAGAAGTGACCAGCGGGTGTTTGCATATAGTACCGGCGTATAACCTGCTGCCGCAATTTCATCCAAAAATGCCTTTGCACATGCGGTACGTTCCTCTCTGGAAATCGCATTTGCACGCGCCGCATCATAACTGGTAATCTCCTCTGTATCATAAGCTACCGGCCATGTAACGTCATATTCTTTGATATGCTCCAACACAAACTGCGCTTCTTCCTTTGCCTCCTCTACCGTCGTTGCCTGCGAGAAGAAATACACTCCAACCTCAATTCCCGCATCCAACGCGCCCTGCACATTTCGCTTATAATAGCTGTCCAGCTCGCAGGTTCCCTTCGTACCCATTCCGCGGAAGCCCAGACGAATCATCGCATATTCCACACCGGACGCTGCCACCTTTTCCCAATCAATCTTTTCCTGATACTTGGAAACATCTACACCTTTGACAGAAACGGTTTTTCCGTCCTGAATATAGCGGATTTCACCATTGCTTTCCTCAATAAAAGCCTCGCTGTCATATTCGTAACGCTTTACATCCTCCCGTACCGGAATCAGCAAACGCTCTCCGTGGTCACCCACTACCGCCACACGTTCTTTTGCCGCATTTTCCAGTGTAGTTGCCGGAAGCACAGGATCCTCCGACACATTACCGTATTCTTCTTCGGCATAAGCATAAAAATCCAGCTGATTCAGTACATACACCTGATTCTCATAATTCATCCGGCCCACAACCTTACCAAGATAAGCGCCTGCAGATACCACATAGGCATCGAACCGTACTCCCTCTTCGGTAACAGTATATCCAAGGTCCTCCAGTTTTATCTGGTACTCCTCCGGTACAAAGGTATTTGCCAGCTTTGGCACAAGGAAAGCATACGGTACCCCTGCTACCGTCATATCAATACGAACCGTCTCTTCGTCCTCGGTATAGGCACCGACATCCAGCGCTTCTTTCACCGTTTCCTCATAAGGAATCAGCTTGCAATTTTCCAGCGTAAATGCATCCAGCACATGAAGTCCGCTTTTTGCCGCATCGGTATAGAAGGCATACTGTTCTGCATCAGAACTGTTAAACTCTCCATGTAGCGGGCAGAGTACCTCCGGATTATCAAAACTGTAATTCCAGAAATACAACGCCTTTTGATTTTCTGTCTCCAGATAAACATGCTTGCTTTCATTCTCTGCAGCTTCGTTTAAATAATACGTTTTCAAGCCGTTTCCCTCAATACAGATGTACTGCTTTCCATTCAGACGCACCACTGCCGCCTGATATCCCTCCGGCCAGACCGTATCATTCACAAAGCTCTCAGCATTTTCCACAAAGTGCACCGTAGTAGCCGTATCCTTAAACACCGGAACTGCATCACCATCCCCCTTAATTCCAAGGTTTTCTGCCACCTTCGGAAACTTTTCTGCCACAAAGGTATCTACTGCATCCTTTACCGTAAAAAATCCCTTCGAAACCGGCGTCGCAAACAGGTACAGCAACACAACCGCCAGCAGGATTCCAAAAATCCATGCCAACACCGCTCCCACTCCATGTCTTTTCCGGCGATAAACCGACCTTTTAGAGCTTTTCCGTGCTTTGTCCAGCTTAGCAGTTTCCTCTGCCTTGGCTGCCTTTGCCGCTTCTGCTGCACGGTCTGCCTCCTCTGCTTCTGCCTTTGCTTTCTTCACAACAGCCTCTGCTTCCGCCCGTTCCGCTGCATATTTTGCTGCCTGCAGACTGGCTTCTTCCTCTCTTGCCTTTGCCTCCGCAAGCTCAGCTTCACGCTCAGCATCCGCTACCGCCTGTGCCGCAATCCGTCTTGCTTCTGCTGCAAGAAGCGCCTCCTCCTCTTTTCTTCTGGTCTCCTCAGCTGCCGCCTCTTCTGCTGCGCGGATAGCAGCAAGCTCCTCCTCTTCCTTACGACGGCGTTCTGCTTCTTCCGCTTCCTGCCTGCGACGTTCCTCTTCTGCAGCTGCTTCCGCCGCCTGCCGCTCCGCCTCCTTTGCGGCTTCCTCTGCACGTCTTGCTTCCTCTTCAGCAGCAGCCGCTGCCATGCGTTCTGCCTCCGCCGCTGCTTCTGCCTCTAATCTTGCCTTTTCCTCTGCCGCACGTTTTTCTTCCTCACGGCGGATACGTTCCGCTTCTTCCGCCTCCTGCCTGATACGCTCAGCTTCTGCGGCTTCCGCTGCCAGACGTTCCTCTTCCAGCCTCTTTTTCTCCTCCAGCTCTTTTTGCAAATCCTCCGGAAGGTTGTCTCTGTCATAATAATCAAAATAGATTCCGTAGCGTTCCTTATAATACCTGTAATAC
>CAZCON010000131.1:0-5131 GCA_964500085.1 uncultured Lachnospiraceae bacterium | reverse complement strand
GTCGATGATAGAAGAGAGCGGCAGCGACGACGAGTCCGAGGCCGTGTCGGGGGAAACTGGAACCGGTGAGGGGGACTGGGCAGAGGCATTTTACGGACAGGTATTTTCCGGCGAACAGCTGAATGCGGCGTTGCAGTCGGAAAATCCATACGGGGCAATCGGTTCAAGGGATGAGAACGGGCACGGAAGTGCCGTGGCACGGGCGGCAATTGCAGTAGCACCGCTGGCGGCGATTGCCATGGTGAAGCTAAAGCAGGCGAAGCCGTATCTGAGGGAATTTTTTCAGATACCGGAGACAGCCTTTTGTGCGGCAGAGGACGATATTATTTATGGAGTGGAGTGGCTGCTTGCACTGGCAAGACAGGAAGAACGCCCTCTGGTGCTGTGTCTTGCTCTTGGAAGCAATCAGGGAAATCATACCGGGCAGACGGTGCTGTCCCGTTATTTGGATGATGTGGCGCAGATTCCGGGGGTTTGCGTCTGTACGGCAGCCGGAAATGAAGGAGGCAGCGGACATCATTTTTTCGGAACTGTGACCGGAAGGTATGAAGAGGTGGAAATCAGCGTAGGTGAAGGCGTTTCCGGTTTTTCCACAGAGCTTTGGGCTGCGGAGCCGGATATTTTTACGATAGAAATCATTTCGCCGGCAGGGGAAGTGATACCGCGGATTCAGGGACGACCTACCTTTAACCGGCAATATTCGCTTTTCTTTGAGGGAGGCACCATCAGGATTCAGTCAAATTTGTTTGATCAGAACGTGGGAACGCAGGGAATCTGGATTCGATTTGCGGGGATTGCCGCCGGAGTCTGGCGCATCCGCATCTATGCAGAGGGAGAATTTTCGAGGAGCTTTCATATGTGGCTGCCGGTTTCCCCGTTTTTAACCGGAGAAGCATTTTTTTTACGACCGGATCCGTATGTATTGATTTGTGATCCGGGGGCGGCAAGGGAAGTGCTGACCTTCACTGCCTATGATGTAATCAGCGGCGCACTTTATCCGCAGGCATCGTACGGTTATACTGCAGATAATCGGGTAAAGCCGGATATAGCGGCACCACAGGGCGAGGTGCTGTATGCGGGAACCGGTCTGGCAGCCTCCTTTGGAGCCGGAAGCGCAGCGCTTGTGTTTGAGGCGGCCATTGGAAATGCATCGTACACGATTTTAGATACCTTAGTTATAAAGCGTTTATTTATTGCTGCGGCAGAACGTGACGGCAGGGAATATCCAAATAGAGAGTGGGGATATGGTAAGTTGGACGTATATGGCGTGTTTGTCCGGACTCCCGGAAGAGGGTAGGCGACGGACGGATATCAGGAAGTCAGGCAAGAAAATCTTCTACAATGTCGTGAAAATGGCGTGGAGATACCTGAGCGCAATTTAATGTATGCAGAAGCTTTTCCATAGTTTCCCGACGGGTGGTAATGCCCCTGATGCTGTCCACGGTCTCGGAACCGGCGATGGTATGGCGAATCAGTTCAATACCATAGGCAAGGAAGGACAGGTTATCCTCCGTATCAAGAATATGGGTAAAAGAACGGTATTCATAGGTTTCATTGTTGAGCGCATAAGCTAAAGACATGAGAAAAACCTCCTTTATTATGGTGTCAGGGGCAAAAGGCATTTTCTCCTGACTGATACGTGAATTGCTCTGTTGCCTGCAAATCTTGTAATTCATGTATCATATTATAAAACAGCGCTCTAACAATTATTGGACAAATCCTGTTTCTTTTTCGTTAAGAGGGCAACGGTCGGCTCTGCCCAGCTGTAATCTACCATATATTCCTCATTAAATTCATGAATCGCGGAAATATCGCCATCCAAAAAGCGGTAATAGTCGCAGTCCAGCATTGCCGGATTGATGGCGTTCTGATTGCGGTTGCAGATGAGCAGGGATTCAATGCCGGCCTCCTTTAAGGTTTTCTTTAAATCTCTGAGAACTACATGAAAGTATGCTTTCACCGAATCATCAAAACGCTCCTCCCACAGAGCGTCAATAATCTGTTCCGTTGTGGCAGAGCCGCTTCTGCGGTCAACAAAAAAGGCTAAAAGCTCCTTGCATTTCTGTCGCGGAAATTTTAACAGGGTGCCGTTTACAAAGATGTCAAAGTGACCGAAGGTGCGGACAAGGATGTGTACCTGTTTTTCTGCACAAAGCAGCTTGGCACGTTCCAGTGCTTCATAAATGTCAGAGAAGCTGTAAGGCTTCGTGATATAAGAAACGGCCCGTCGGCGGAACGCAGAAAGCGCGTACTGGTCACTGGCGGTAGTAAAGAAAATCAAAATGTCGGGATTCGCCTCATAAAGATGATCTGCCAGCGTGAGCCCATTCTGTATTGGCATGAGAATATCCAGAATGGCGGCATCCGGAGGATTGTTTTTGGCAAAAAGAAAGGCATTTTCTGCATCTGTAAAGCTGCCCGTAATGGTAATGTCCGAAATCATGGAGCAAAAGGTTGTAATC
Source organism: uncultured Lachnospiraceae bacterium (assembly GCA_964500085.1). Lineage (GTDB taxonomy): Bacteria > Bacillota > Clostridia > Lachnospirales > Lachnospiraceae > SIG307. Next base: position 2,669 of record CAZCON010000131.1, on the reverse strand, counting down.
AGGCGGAGAGAAGCCGGATCATCGTCTACTAAAATAATATTCATATAAGTCATGTCCCCCAAAGTAATATCATCCTACAAAAAGTCTAACAAAACTAGGATACATCTTTTTCCAAAAAAAGTCAAGAACTGAAATCTATTTTTTTTAAAAGAAATGAAGAAAGTGAAATAGAACGTAAATTAGGCAAGGAGAGGGATTGCCACTTGCTTTTTCAGAGAAAGGAGGCTACAATAGAAAACAAAAGAAAGGAAGGTATCGTATGTCCTTAGGAAAAGCACTGCTCCGGCTGCTGCCGAAGCAACGGATTCAAATTGGCAGAACGAACGAGGAGCTGGAAAGCATTCCGCCGGAGTATTTTAAGACAGGGGATGAGGTGCGGGTGTTAAAGACCGGTACAGAGGATTGCAATCAGCCTGTCCTTGTGCGGGAGCTTCTGCCGACCCGGCTGTGTTGCCCTACCTGTGGTAAGACCACATTGGCAGGACTGTCTCATTGTGATAAATGCGGTGCCATATTGATAAAAAAGGAATAAGCGAGGAATGCTATGAAGAACTGGGAAAAAAATCTGAGAGAGATTACGCCGTATGTGCCGGGAGAACAGCCGGACTTTCCGGATATGATTAAGTTAAATACAAATGAAAATCCGTATCCGCCTGCACCCGGAGTGAAAAAAATGCTAAAGGAAATGCAGGCGGAGAAATTAACCCTGTATCCGAATCCAAGCGCAAAGCTTTTGGTGGACGAGCTGTCAGTGCAGTATGGTATTGCGCCGGAGCGCATCTTTGTGGGCGTTGGCTCAGATGATGTGCTAGGTATGATTTTTATGACCTGTTTTTGTTCAGATAAGCCTGTTTTGTTTCCGGACATTACGTATTCCTTCTATGACGTGTGGGCAAAGCTGTTTCGCGTACCCTATGAGCAGCTTCCGCTTGATGAGAATTTCCGGATTCGCAAAGAGGATTACAGAAAAGAAAACGGCGGCATTCTCATTGCAAACCCGAATGCACCGACCTCCATCGGGGAAAGCGTGGATTTTATCGAGGATATTGTGAAGCATAATCCGGATTCGGTGGTAGTAGTGGATGAGGCATATGTGGATTTTGGCGGTGATTCTGCGTTTCCGTTGTTGGAGCGGTACGACAATCTTCTGGTCGTACAGACCTTTTCCAAGTCCCGTTCCATGGCAGGAATGCGTATCGGCTTTGCGTTTGGCAGCGAGCGCCTGATTTCTGCCATGTATGCGGTGAGAAATTCCTATAATTCCTATACCATGAACTATCCGTCCATCCTGTGCGGCGCGGAGGCACTGAAGGATCCGGCTTATTTTAAGGAGTGTACGGAAAAGGTGATTGCGACGAGGGAACGTGTAAAGAAGGAGCTTGCAGAGCTTGGTTTTTCTTTCCCAGATTCTAAAACCAACTTCCTGTTTGTGACCCATGAGCGAGTGCCGGCGGCTGAGCTGTTTGCCATGCTGCGTGAAAAACATATTTTTGTGCGGTATTTTCGGACTCCGAGGATTGATAATTATCTTCGGGTTTCGATTGGCACGGATGCACAGATGGATCGTTTTCTTGAGGTTCTTCGGGACTATCTGCAGACGGCATAGCCGGCAGGGAAATGCCTGAAACGGAAAGGCAGGAGGGACAATGCAGACAGAGCAGAGGGTAAATTACCAGAAACGGCTGGAGGAAACCATTGCAAAGCAGCAGAAGGAGGGAAGGCTTCCGAGACTTTTGCTGCATAGCTGCTGTGCGCCGTGTAGCAGCTATGTGTTGGAATATCTGTCACAGTATTTTGAAATTACGGTGTTGTATTATAACCCGAATATTTCTCCAGCGAAGGAGTATGAGACGAGAGTGGCAGAGCAGGAGCGATTTATAAAGGAGCTTCCGACAAAGCATCCGGTTTCGTTTCTGGCGGGAGAGTATTGCCCGGAAGAATTCTATGCGGCAGTAAAAGGGTTGGAGAATTGTCCGGAGGGCGGAGAACGCTGTAGCGTCTGCTTTGAACTGCGGCTTCGAAAGGCGGCAGAAACGGCAGCCCAGGGTGGTTTTGATTTTTTTACGACTACTCTTTCTATCAGCCCCTTAAAGGACGCAGAGCGGCTGAATAAAATCGGCGGGTTTCTGGCAGAGGAATACGGCGTTTCTTACTTGTATTCTGATTTTAAAAAGAAAAATGGTTATAAGCGTTCCACGGAATTGTCAGAGCAGTACGGTTTGTACCGCCAGAACTATTGCGGCTGTGTGTTTTCCAAAGAAGAGCAGGAAAAACGCAGACTGGAAAGTCAAAGGGCTTTTTAATGGCCCTTTTTTCTTTGCATAATTTGTCCTGAACGGGTGAAACTATACTTGCGAAGAAAGATTCCTGTGTCAGACGGTTTTGGGTCTGATGCCCGGATCAGAGAAAGAAATTGCGGGGCGGCGAAGGCTTCCTTGCTGCAATTTAGAAAGAAAGGCGTGGAAGAGATGATGAAAAAAGCAGAGGATCAGACAAAAAAGAAAAGGATGCAGCTTGTGGCGAGCTTTGGGACGGTGGCTCTGATTGCACTGGGAGCGTTGGCAATCGGTATGCTGAACCCGAAGGAGGGAAAGGTGCCGGAGCAGATTGATTTAAATGCAACGCCGACACCGGGAGCACCAAAACCGACAGAAATGGCAAGACAGGAG
>CAZCON010000130.1:0-5137 GCA_964500085.1 uncultured Lachnospiraceae bacterium | reverse complement strand
CCCTTGAACCCAGCATGGAGAGCAGGGAAGCGGTGCTTGCGTTTGTGGATTCTCCGGCAGACAGTCAGGCACTGGCAGGTTTCCAGTTTTTTAAGGTATATGACGAGAGCCATTTGGAGTTTATCATTTTGGCAAAGGGTGATACCGATGATGTGTATATGGTCGGGAAAATGACGGCGTTTCAGATTCAGAATCTGATTGTTGCCTATAAGGAGCGTTATGACAAGGACAATTTTATTAAGAATCTTTTGTTGGACAACCTTTTGCTGGTAGATATTTATAACCTTGCAAAGAAGCTGCATATTGAGGCAGATGCCCGGCGTGTGGTATTTCTGATTGAGACAAAGCAGGAAAAGGATATGAATGCTTTGGAAACCGTACGCAGTCTTTTCGCGGGAAAGAGCCGCGACTTCATCACCGCGGTGGATGAACGTAATATTATTCTTGTGAAGGAGTTAAAGCCGAATGAGGATTACGACAGTATGATGAAAACCGCAAAGGTGCTGTTGGATACGCTGAATACGGAAGCCATGACGAGAGTAAATATATCCTTTGGTACGATTATCAATGAAATCAGGGATGTGTCGCGGTCCTATAAGGAGGCGAAGATGGCGTTGGAGGTTGGAAAAATTTTCTATAGCGACCGCAATGTGGTGGCATATTCCAATCTCGGAATCGGGCGGCTGGTATATCAGCTTCCGATGCCAATGTGCAAGGTGTTTATCAGAGAGATTTTTGATGGAAAATCTCCGGATGATTTTGACGAGGAGACCATTGTTACGATTAACAAGTTTTTTGAGAATAATCTGAATGTATCGGAAACCTCCCGTCAGCTTTATATCCATCGAAACACTTTGGTATATCGTCTGGACAAGATACAGAAAATGACAAATCTTGACCTTCGTGTTTTTGAGGATGCGATTACCTTTAAGATGGCACTGATGGTAGTAAAGTACATGAAGTATATGGAACATATGGAGTTTTAGGCTCATAGGCGGCCGCATCCCATGATGCGGCTGCTTCCGCATAATAAAAGGAGGAGGAGAACCACATGGCGGGTTCGTATGATTTATACAGGGATTTGCAGAAAATACAGGCACCGGTGATATTGTTTGACCATGTTTCCAAGGAATATCAGAAGGATGTTCAAGCAGTACAGGATATTAACTTTAGTATCCAGAAGGGGGAGTTCGTCTTTATCGTAGGCAGCAGCGGTTCGGGAAAATCCACACTGATTCGTCTGATGCTCCGTGAAATTGCCCCGACGAGGGGGAAGGTATATGTGGCAGGCAGGGAGCTTTCCCGGCTTCGCCGTTATCAGGTCAGCCGTTACCGTCGCAGCATCGGCGTTGTTTTTCAGGACTTCCGTTTGCTGAAGGATCGGAATGCATATGAGAATGTGGCGTTTGCACAGCGCGTGATTGAGGTGCCGCCGGCAGAGATAAAAAAGCGCGTGCCACGGATGCTTTCCATGGTGGGCTTAAATGAAAAGTATAAGGCTTATCCGGCAGAGCTGTCCGGAGGCGAGCAGCAAAGAGTGGCGCTGGCAAGGGCACTGATTAATAATCCGGTGATTTTGCTTGCAGATGAGCCGACCGGAAATTTGGACCCGAAAAATTCGTGGGAAATCATGCATTTGCTGGAAGAAATCAATCGACGTGGGACTACGGTAGTAGTGGTAACGCATAACCGCGAGGTGGTGGATATGATGCAGAAGCGGGTGATTACTTTGAAAAATGGCAGAATTATTAGTGATGAACAAAAGGGCGGGTATGTGTATGCAAAGTATTAGAACCTTTTTTTATTGCCTGAAGCAGGGCATTCGCAGTATATTCCATAACGGCATGTTTTCGCTGGCATCTATCGGAACGATTGCGGCAACGCTGTTTTTATTAGGTCTGTTTTTCTTTGTGACGACGAATGTCAGCTTTGTGATGAAGGAAGCAGAGCAGAATGTGGGTGTAACTGTGCTGTTTGTGGAGGATTGTCCGGAGCAGACGATACAAAATATTGGGAGTGAAATTAAAAAGCGTGCGGAGGTAGCCGGAGTGGTGTTTATTTCCGCAGAGGAAGCGTGGGAAAACTATAAAAGCGAGCATTTAAATGAGGAACTGGCAGCCACCTTCGGAACGGATAATCCGTTAGAGGATTCCGCATCCTATAAGGTATACCTGAATGATGTGTCCATGCAGGAGGTGCTGGTGCGTTTTATTGAGAGCTTAGAGGGTGTGCGGAAGGTGAATGCACTGGAAGGAGTGGCAGAAAGCTTAAGCGGAATTAACCGGATTATCACGTTGATTTCTGTCGGCATTATTTTAATACTGATTGCCGTGGCAGTATTTCTGATTCGGATGACGGTTTCCATGGGAATCTCTGTACGGAAGGATGAAATTTCCATAATGAATCTAATCGGGGCAACGGACTTTTTTGTTCGTTTTCCTTTTATTGTAGAAGGCATTTTATTAGGCTTTTTTGGCGCATTGCTGCCGCTTAGCATACTGCATCTGATTTATGGGCGGGTAATAAGGTATCTGTCCGGTGAATACGAAAGCGTGTTCCATAAGATGAGCTTTCTGAGTGAAGGGCAGGTGTTTGCACAGCTGACCCCACTCATTCTTGGCATTGGTGCTCTGATTGGCCTGCTTGGCAGCTTTATGTCAACAGGAAAGCAGCTGCGAAAAATAAATCTGAGATAATAGTGGAAAGGAGAGGGCGGATGAAACGAAGGTGGAAAAAAGGAATATGCTATGTATGGATGGCAGTGTTGTTTATGACTTCGGTTTCGGGAGGCATACAGGCAGATGTTCTTGCGGAGGAGTCGTATCAGTCTGCCATTGATAAGGCAAAGGAAGAAAAAGAGGCTCTGGAGAAGCTGAAAAAAGAAACAGAGGAGCGTATTGCAGAGCTGGAGGCAGATAAGAAGAGTACGGAGGAGTATATCAAACGGGTAGATGAGGAGCTTTCCGTTGCTTATGTGGCGATGGAGGAGCTTAAGCAAAGCATCGCCGCCTGTGAAGAAGCGTTGGAAAAGGCAGGAGAAGAGCTGCAAAGGGCGATAGAGACAAAAGAGAACCAGTATGCGACCATGAAGGCACGGATAAAATATATGTATGAGAATGGTGATACCGGTATTATGGAGCTGATTACCGGCTCGGACAGCCTGGAGGATTTGCTTAATCAGGTGGAATACCGTTCTCAGATTGCAGCATATGATGATAATCTGCTAAAGCGTTATGAGGCATCCTGCGCGGAGGTACAGGCAAAGGAGGAGGCGTATGAGCTGCGGCTTGTGGAGCTTAATGCGGATAAGGAGGAGCAGCAGCTGCAGATTGACCATCTGAGTGTGCTGGTTGCCAACAAGGCGGCATATATGGATGAGCTGACGGAAACACTTGGAATTTCAGAGGAACAGTATTTTGAGTACTACGAAGAAATTGAGAGCAAGCAGATAGAAATTGCCGATTTGGAGGAGCTGGAGCGTAAACGGGTGGAGGAAGAGGAACGGAGGAGAAAAGAGGAAGAGGAGCGCTTAAGAAGGGAAGAAGAGGAACGCAAGCGCCGCGAGGAAGAATTGCGAAAGCAGGGACTGACAGACGAGACCTCGATAGACAATATGATTTGGCCGTTTCCGGGAGACCCGAATATCTATTCCTATTTTGGATATCGGATCAGCCCGATTACAGGACAGCGGGAATATCACAGTGGGATTGACATTGGTGGTGCCTATGGTGCAGACATCGTTGCTTCTCTGGCGGGAAAGGTCATTAAGGCAACCTATAGCTCCATGAACGGAAATCATATAGTAATTGATCATGGAAATGGTGTGACGACATACTATCTGCATGCATCAAAACTGTTAGTGTCGGTAGGGGATTATGTACAGCAGGGACAGGTAATTATGAAGTGTGGTTCTACGGGCTGGTCCACAGCGCCGCATTTACATTTCACCATACGAATCAATGGAGCACTGGTAGACCCGTGCGATTACGTGACACCGTAAATCAGAATGGAAGGAAGTAAGGTCGGAAATGGAAAAAAAGAATGTTTTTTTGAAAAAAGTGGTACTTACATTGATTGCAGGGCTTTTTTGCGTAGCACTGCTGATGCTTGGCGGCTGTAAAACCGGCTCAGCCGGCGGGGAAGAAAACGGTGACGTGGCAAGCGGAAGCCAGACGGAAGGTGAGGATAAGAAAAACGGACTGGCAGGTTTATTTGAACTTTTTAAAAACGAAGGCTCGAAAAAGGATGCTACGGCAACTACAGATGAGGATTTTCTGGACAAAGCAAATTACTTAAAAAAGATAATAGATTTGTATTTTTGGAAGGATACCGATGAAGAGGAGCTTTATGAGGGGATGTATAAGGGACTGCTGGATGCTTTGGGTGATCCGTACTCCTGTTATTATACAAAGGAGGAATATGCAGAGCTGATGGAGTCGGTAGAGGGCGTTTACTGCGGCATCGGTGCGTTGGTAAGTCAGAATGCATCTACCAAGGTGATTACGATTGTACGTCCGTTTGTTGATGGACCTGCGTATAAGGCGGGAATGCTGCCGGGAGATATTCTGACGCATATTGAGGGGGAGGATGTGTCTGACTGGAGTGTTGACCTTGCGGTAAAGCGTATGAAGGGCGAGCAGGGGACCAAGGTAAATCTTACGGTATGGCGGTCATCCGAGAGCAGATACATTGATCTGACGGTAGTGCGCGACCTGATAGAGGTGGAAACCGTGACCTATGAAATGCTGGAGGATGGAATTGGTTACATTTATGTAATGGAGTTTGACGAGATTACCGCACAGCAGTTTGAGACGGCACTGAATTCCTTAAAGTCGCAGGGAATGAAGGGGCTGGTAGTGGATATCCGCGATAATCCGGGCGGATTGCTGACTACCGTTTGCGATATGCTGGATTTGTTTCTGGAGGATGGGCTGATTGTTTACACAATGGATAAATATGGAACGAAGGAAGAGATAAAGGCGACACCGGGCAGTATCGGTGAGCTGCCGATGGCGGTGCTTGTAAATGGCAACAGTGCCAGTGCCTCTGAGATTTTTTCAGGTGCGCTTCAGGATTATGGACTGGCAACTATTGTGGGAACCCAGAGCTTTGGTAAGGGAATTGTACAGAGTATTAT
>CAZCON010000129.1:0-5168 GCA_964500085.1 uncultured Lachnospiraceae bacterium | reverse complement strand
TAGGCCATGCGGACTACGGACTTGATACCTAAAACCAAATCCCTTATTGTTCGGTACAACATACCGCTCAACTTGGCACCTTCCCGTACGGGGGTTGCCGTGACTTCGCAGAGCCTTTACTCTCCATCACTCTTAATAAGAGCTTTTCTATGAAATTTTACTACATTTTCAGAATACACCTATTCCTCTGATTCGTCAAGAGGAAATTATAAGTTATCCGCTATCCTTTTTGCCAGCTCCGCTGCCTCTCCGTCTGCATAGCTTTCCTTTGGCGGCGGAAGCTCCACTCCGTCGTCCTTTCGGCGCGGAATCACGTGAATATGCAGATGGAACACCGTCTGACCTGCCTCCTCCCCGTTATTCTGCAATACATTAATACCATCACAGCCTACCGCTTTCTTTACTGCCTTCGCCACCCTTTTTGCTGCCGGAAGTGCCGCAGAAAGCAGCTCGTCATCTGCCTCCAGAAGATTTGCCGTATGCTCCTTGGCAAGCAGAATTACATGCCCCTTTGCAATCGGTCCTATGTCCATAATAGCGCGGAACTTATCATCCTCATACACCGTCGCCGACGGAATCTCATTTTTTAAAATCTTACAAAAAATACAATTCTCCATTTCAAATCCTCCTCTTTTTTCACTTCTTTATTCTGTTTTTTCTAAAAACTCAAAATCCCCCGTCGTCCGTCCTTTTCCTATACCGGTGTCTGAAAACGGAACAGCATATCAAACTGCCGAAGCAGCTTAAAATCACCCTTTGCTGTCACATCCCCGGACATAAACGCTCCCTGAAAGGTCACTCTTCCGCTTACAATTCGTTCCATCACCGCACGGCTGAGACGGGCATTCACATCTGTTGACGGTATTTCCTCACTATAGCTGCAAAACAGCCGTCCCTCCTTAATTTCAATCAGCAGCGTCCGCCCACTGTCATCAAAATGCAGTGCATACGACACATTCAGCTTTTCCTCCGGCGCATGATAATTCGTACGAAGATTGGCAATAAACTCCAGCTTCGGGTCCATTCCGGCTGTACTCTTTTCAAACATCCCCTTAAACATCTGAGAAAGCTCCTCGATGTCCTCCTTCTGACGCTTTACATACTTATCATCCGAAACATATTTGGACAAATCTTCACTTTCCTGCGGAGTCAACGGAATCGGACTTGCCGCCATACTACGCTTAATCAGGCTGTTACCCGTCGGGAGACAAAGCGATTTTCCGGACACGGCACGATAAAAGTGCTCTGCCTTTTCCTCAATAAGCTTTGCGTAATCCGTATTGGTTTCAAACTCCACCTGATTTTCCACAAAAGTACAAATACCCTCTACCGCCTTACCCCCTAACAGCTCCCACGAGCTCCGCAGGGCAAGCTCGGACTGGTGTTCTCCACAGGTCACGGCTACCACCACCGGCATCATATACATATTCTTAATCTTTTCCTTGTCTGCATACAGCCAGCATGCGTCCAGAAAATGCTGCATATAACCGCCAATCCCATACCATTCCAACGGTACTGCAAGAATTACTCCGTCATACTCCTTTATCGTACCGGACAATGCCACTATTTCATTTTTCTGTTCATACAGATTGTACCGGCGCACCTGTACATTCAGCTCATTGAGCACCTCTTCCAGCTTATTCACCACATAAATTGTTGCGTCCTCTATCACCCCACGGCCACCATAGTAAATTGCAATCTTCATCTGCCACCTCCATACTTTGCTCTCCTGTTCTTCCTATCCCCTCCGACGCTTTCGCAGATATACGCAATAACCAAAGCCCAGTAAGCCCCCGGCAATAAAGCCTCCGAAATGCGCTGCGTGCCCTATACTTTTCTCAGAAAGATTTCCAAACAGCAACACAAACACCATTAACGGAATCCGTATCTTTTCCTCCCCGGAAAGCCGTTCCCTGAAAAACAGCATAACACTTACATATGCACCTATCAGACCATACACTGCACCGGACGCTCCTGCGGCAAATACCACCTCTGCATTTTCCCTTGCAATAACACTATAATAAAAAACAGATGCCACATCTGCAAAAAGCCCCGAAGCAAAGTATAAAAGCAAATAACGCCACTTACCAAAAAATGGCTCCAGCATAGTTCCCGCAAAATACAACGCCACCATATTAAACAGCACATGCTCTATATCAAAATGATAAAACATGGATGTAAACAATCTCCAATATTCACCATATTTTGTCACCAGCACAGGATTCATTGCCATGTAATATGCAAGCTTTTCCTGTTCCTGAAAAAAGAAAAAATCCGTCAGCAGAAAAATCACTACATTTACCGTTACCAGAAGCGTTGTCATCAGGGGAAGCCTTTGTCCCACATCTCTATTCATTCCATCCATCTCCATCTCCCTAAACCTCTGCCCCGCTACTCCGTGTCTCTTTTCAGTATAACGCTTTTTTTCGTTTACTTCAAGCCTATTGTTGGATTGGCAATATTCCGGCGTAGTTCATTATGTATTGTGCTTTTCCCTTATACCATATCGCTTCTTCCCCGGCAGATTGCTCTCCTCTAACATATATATTTACATTAGCAATCTCAGGATACGCCTGTCCCGACTTCCATTTTGCCACCGCTTGTCCTGATACTAATAATTTTTCTGCCAGTTCTTCTTGTGTTAATCCTTTATTCTCACGAATCAATTACAGCGTTTCATCATTGTATGCAGTTCCGGCAGTTTGCAGGTTATTTTCATCATTCGGAGAATAAGCATCGGATGATTTGCGGTCCTCATAAAAATTATAAATGGCGGGCAAGAGTTTCGCAAGGGGATTTTCTTATATTTTTGTTATTTAAGCGCCGATTTTATCATAGCAATCGCCGGCTTTTCTGTTGAATCAGCAGTTTTATCAATTATAGCTTTCCTGTATCTGTATTATAAATCCCCCAGCCTCTTCCCCCTTTGTTCCCCGTTTCAAGCCCGTTTTCAACCGGCAGAAATAAAGCAGGACTCTCTCCGCCAGAATCTGTAACGGAGAAAGCCCTGCCTTCCTCTTTTGTACAGGTTTATTATAAACCATTTTCGCAAAAAAATCCAGCGGTAATATTAGGAAATCATCTCCCCGAACCTTCAAAATAATAATACTCTACCTCCGCAAAAGACACACAATCTCCCTGTGACAGCTTTACCTCCTCCTGTAAATCAAGAATCCTGTCGTTTACCCTTGTTCCGTTCGTACTGTTCAGATCCATCAGGTATACCTCTCCGTCCCGCAAAAAAAGCTTTGCATGAAATCGACTAACCGTATCATCCCCTATCACATAATCCACATACCCGTTCAGGCTCCCGATATAAAACGGAAACCTAACAAGCGCAATATTGGCTCCGGTTTGTTCCGATACCAGTGTCGGCATACCAGCATCCTTTTTTACGGAAATCACCCTGGTGTGCTGCAGCCCCCATTCCGGTGACTGCTCCATGACACAAACCGGCTGTCCCGGTTGCTCTTTTGTTTTCCATAGGCTCTCTTCAAAAAGCCTTTCCTCCTTTAACGCCTCCGCCGCCGGTTCGAGCTGTCTCCAAAAGCCTCCCTCTTTCCGGAACCTTTCCAACAGCGACGACTTCTTTTTTTCCTTTTCTTCCTGCTCTTTCCGTCTCCTCGGCATTTCTCTCTTCCCAGACATTCCCCTTTTCGCAGGTGGTTCCGGCTTCTGTTCTTCTGCCGGTAATGATTTCATCCTGCGACATGTTTTCTCCTTTTGCTCCTCCAGCTTACATTTCAACCCCTCCAGCGTCATATCCGGCTCCTGTAGCTGCATATATAGTGCATAGACCATCGCAATCGCCTTTTCCTCACGATAATCCACCCTGTTTAACAAAAGCTCCAGAAGCTTTCCCATCTGTTCTAAAAAAGGAACGCAATGTTCCGGATAATAGCATAGTGTTACCTCATATTCCGGAATACAAAGATATATATGCTCTGCCTGCAACAGAAAGCGATCCTCCTCCAGAAGATACTCTCCCGCGCGCTCCAGAACCGCTACAATCCCACACAGCACCTTATATACCTGTTCTGCATTCATGGGAACACGCTCGAAGGTCAGCGCCAGAGTCTTTCTTCCTGTAATATCATATTTATAGACATCCTCCCTTTCTGCCTTTCCCATCGGCAGCACACCGGAGGGCATTGCCTTTCGCACCATTTCCTCCTCATAGGTGACTTTCGACTTCGGAAGCAGCAAATACGTCTTTCCGTCTGCCTCCTTCTTATATATTTCGTCCGACTGATATTCCATATTTCCTATTCCCCTTCCCACAATCGTTCACCCACCAAAAAAATCAAATGCCGCATCCGCAGCCCGAATCAAATCTGCCGATGACAGCTTCCGTCCCGAAAATACTGCTTCATAAAGCCGTGCCGCCTGTACTACGGTAGCCTGATACTGCCGCATCGTCATCTGCACCAGCAAAAACGTAACCAGCAATAAGAACGGATAAAGAAACGCTGCTTCCACCGTAATGGAGCCCTTTTCCCCCTGCTGCATATCATCCCTCCTTTATCCTACGTGTAACAACAGCGCCACAGAAACATACCCCAACAACAAAAACGGTAAAAACGGAATCCTGCTTTTCCGCCCGGCACGATGTGTCAACAACAAGATTCCGGAAAAAAGCCCTGCATATAATGCTCCAAAAAAGCAAAGTGCCACCGTTACCTGTAATCCAAAGGCAATACCGCACACTAAAATAACAATTCCGTCCGCGCGTCCCAGTGCTTCCTTTGAAAAGCAGCAGAACAGTAAAAGCATGACTCCAAACGCCGCTCCTCCAACCCTGCTCCACAATTCTACCGAACTGACACCTCCTGCAAAAAGCAGCACGATTGCCGCAATAACCAAAGCACTCCGTTTTATTTCCATATATTTTTTATCCTTCAGCGCCAGCCATAAGAGCACCGCCATACTGCAAACCTCACGTACTACACTTTCCCAAAGCTCCATCAGGACTCCCCTTCCGTTTCCGCACTGCATTTTTTACAGGCCGGGTATTTTTTTCTTGCCTCTTCCAGCGCGCACTCCTCCGGATTACGTTCAATCGCAGAGCAGGAAGACACCGCATGATATCTTGTTCCGTATCTTGTAACATAAACTGTTGCCAGCTCCGTTACCAACGGCTCGCAGAATTCGCATGCATAATACCTTGC